>JADZBR010000261.1 GCA_020852035.1 Caulobacteraceae bacterium | reverse complement strand
TACGAGCGCGTCGCTCCGGCGCCCTTCTTCCTGAACATGGCGGTGCTGCTGGGCCTTTTGGCCTACGCCTATCTCAATCCGCGCCTGAAGAACGCCGACCCGGCCCCGGCCCCGCGCGAGGAGACCATCCGCGCCACCCTGGAGCGGCGTGACGAGGGGCCTTCGATCTAGGGTTCGGCTTTCAGCCGCCGCACCAGCTCGGCCGACAGGTAGCCGTCCGCCGGCAGCGCCCGCGCCGCCTGCCAGCGGCGCAGGGCCGCGCGGGTGCCTGAGCCGATCACCCCGTCCGGCTGACCGGGATCGAACCCGGCGCGGGCCAAGGCCTGCTGGGCGGCGATGCGGTCGGCCAGCGACATCGGCGGCTCGGTGGGCCAGGCCTGCACGATTCCCGGCCGGCCGAGGAAGGCGTCGGCCAGCATCCCGATGGCCAGGGCGTAGGCCAGGGAGTTGTTGTACTTGCGGATCACGAAGTGGTTGGGGAACAGGAGGAACGCCGGCCCCCTGGCGCCCATCGGGACGACCAGCTGGGCCTCGGCCGAGGCCTGGGTGGCGATCCACGGCCGGCCGTCGGCGCGCCGCACGCCGCGCCCTTCCCAGGCGTCCGGCCGCCAGCGGGGGCCTTCGGTCAGGCCGTAGTCGAAGCGCGCCGGCAGGATCACCTCGCGCGCCCAGTCGCCGCCCCGCTCCCAGCCGCTGGCCGACAGCAGGTTGGCCGCCGAGCCGAGGGCGTCGGCGCGGGAAGCCCAGATGTCGATGTGGCCGTCGCCGTCGGCGTCGACCGCGCGGTCGAGGTAGGTCTGCGGAAAGAACTGCGTCTGGCCCATCGCCCCGGCCCACGAGCCCTTCAGCTTCTCGCGGGAGATGTCGCCGGCGGCGAGGATCTTCAGCGCCGCGATCAGCTGGCCCTCGGCCCAGGCCCGTCGCCGGCCGTCGGCGGCGAGCGTGGCCATCGAGCGCACCACGTCGAAGTCGCCCTGGATCGCGCCGAAGGCCGATTCCATCGCCCAGATGGCCAGCAGGATGTCGCGGTTGACGCCGAAGCGCTGTTCGACACCGGGCAGGAAGGTCAATTCGGTGCGGAACCGGCGGCCCTGCGCCAGCCGCGCTTCGCTGAACTGGCCCTTGATGTAGTCGCCGATCGGCTTGGAGAACTCCGGCTGGGCGCCGTCCAGCTGGACGATGCGCGGGTTGGGCGTCAGGCCGTTCAGCTCGCGGTCCACCACCCGGGGCGGCAGGCCGGCGGCCAGCGCCTTGCCGCGGAAGTCGGAGAGCCACAGGTAGAACTCGGCCGCGGCCGGCGGCGGGGCGGTTCCGGGCTCCTGGGCCACCGCCGCGCGCATCGGAGGGGTGGCGCAGCCGGCGAGGGCGAGGCTGAGGAAGATTCGGCGATCCATGAGCCTAGCTAGCCCGGCCGATCGCGGCGCTTCAATGGCGCTGGTCCGCGCGGATTGACTTGCAGGGCTCCCCGGCCTATACGCCCGCCTCCCATCGCGCCCCTCGCCGGGCGCGCTTTTGCTTACGGTTAGAGACGAAGACGGCCATGAAAGTTCGCAGCTCGCTCAAGACGCTCAAGACGCGCCACCGCGACTGCAAGCTCGTGCGTCGCAAGGGCGTCCTCTACGTGATCAACAAGACCAACCCGCGCTTCAAGGCCAAGCAAGGCTAAGACGGCGATGGTGCGCGGCGTCCTCTGGGACGTCGGCAATGTCATCGTGCGCTGGGACCCGCGCACGCTCTATTCCAAGATCTTCCCCGATCCCACCGAGCGAGACCGCTTCCTCGGCGAGGTCTGCACCATGATCTGGCACTTCGCCCACGACTGCGGCGTGACCTTCGCGGACAACCGCCGCGATCTCCTGGAACGCCATCCCGAGCATCGCGAGGCGATCCTGGCGTGGGAGACCCGCTGGTGGGAGATGTTCTCCGGCGCGATTCCCGAGACCGAGGCCGCCATCGAAGCGCTGGCCGATCGCGGGGTTGCGCAGGTGGCGCTCACCAACATGTCGCACGAGACCTGGGAAGGGACCTTCGCCATGAGCCCGGCGTTCGGGCGGCTGACGGGCAAGGTGGTGTCGGGGCTGGACGGCGTGGCCAAGCCGCAGCCGGAGATCTTCCATCTGGCCGCGGCGCGGGCGGGGCTTGCGCCGGAAGAGCTGCTGTTCGTCGACGACAGCGCCACCAATATCCACGCCGCCGAGGCGCTGGGGTTCAGGACGCACCTGTTCGCCGACCCGAAGGCCCTGCGGCCGGCGCTGGAACAGGCCGGACTCCTTTGATCCTTCTCCCCTTGCGGGAGAAGGTGGCCCTGCAGAGCAGGGTCGGATGAGGGGTTGAAGATTCGCCCCGCCCCATCCCGCCTCGTCATCGCCGGACTTGTTCCGGCGACCCATGGACATCGGGGTTTCCAGCACGAGTTAGGCGGGCGCGGTGTTCATAGGCCCACGGAACAAGTCCGTGGGTGACGGAGAATGAGCGCTCCGCGCCACCTTCTCCCGTAACGAGGGAAGGCTATCTCCCCCGCACGAACTCCAGGAACTCCTGCCGCGTGCGCGGGTCGTCGCGAACCTCGCCCAGCAGGCTGGACGTTGTCAGCCGCGTGCCGGGCGTGTTGACGCCGCGCAGGGTCATGCAGCTGTGCTCGGCCTCGATCACCACGCCGACGCCCTTGGGCCGCAGGATGTCCTGGATGGCCTGGGCGATCTCGGCGGTGAGCTTTTCCTGGATCTGCAGGCGGCGGGCGAAGCCGTGCACCACGCGGGCGAGCTTAGAGATGCCGACCACCCGGTCCGTCGGCAGATAGGCGACGTGGGCCTTGCCGGTCACCGGCAGCATGTGGTGCTCGCAGAAGCTGACCACCGGGATATCGCGCAGCACCACCAGCTCGTCGGAGCCGGCCACCTCCTCGAAGGTTCGCTCCAGATAGTCGCGCGGGTCGGTCTCGTAGCCGGCGAAGAGTTCGCGGTAGGAGCGGGCCACCCGCGCCGGCGTGTCGACCAGGCCCTCGCGGTCAGGGTCGTCGCCGGCCCAGCGCAAGAGGACGCGGACGGCGGCTTCCGCCTCGGCCTGGGTGGGCGTGTCGGTCATGGCGAAGTCCTCCCGCGTCGAGGTGTCTCAACGGTTTTCCACACCCAAGGTTCATGCGGACCATGACAGGCGCAAGCCGCATCGCTAGGGTCCGCCGCCTTTTCCAGGAGTCCTCCCCGTGGCCGACGACAGCTCGAACGTTGATGTGCTCAACACTACCGCCCAGGGTCAGCTGAAGGCGATCATCGAGCGCATCGAGCGGCTGGAAGAGGACAAGGCGGCGATCTCGGCCGACCTGAAGGAGGTCTTCGCCGAGGCCAAGGGCAATGGCTTCGACGTCAAGACCCTGCGCAAGGTGATCCGCATCCGCAAGCAGGACACCGCCAAGCGCCAGGAGGAAGAAGCCTTGCTCGACCTCTACCTTTCGGCCATCGGAGAGGCGTGAAGCGAAAGCCGCCTGATTTTCGCGAACAGGCCAAGCGCGCGGCGCTGAATGCGCTGAAGCGCGTGCGCCGCCAGGCCGACAAGGCCGGCGTCGAACTTTCGGAGTGGGAAGGCGAATTCCTCGGCTCGGTCTCCGAGCGGGTGAAGACCTATGGCCGCGCCTTCGGCGACCCCGAGAAGGGCGCGCCGGGCCAGGCGCTCTCGGCCATGCAGGCGGTGAAGCTGAAGGAGATCGCCGGCAAGGCCAAGGGCGAGAAGCCGGCGATGGCGCGCAAGGGGTTTCGGCGGAAATCACCCAAGAGTTGAAATTCAACGCTGCTGGACGTATGTAAGGAATGTAAGGAGGCGAGCATGTCCTTGGTGTTCAGCCGCATCACCAGCAAAGCTCAGACGACGGTGCCGAAGGATGTGCGCCAGGCCCTGGATGTCGGGCCGGGCGACACCTTGGCCTACCGCGTAGAGGGCGACAACGTGATCGTGACCAAGGCGCCTGCCTTCGACGTCGACTATCTTCGAGCGATCGACGCGTCCTTCGCCGAGGAATGGCTTTCGCCGGAAGATTGCGCGGCGTTCGATGATCTGTGAGGCGGCGGACCTCATCGTCGCACCGTTTCCATTCACCGACCTGCCGATCGCAAAGACTCGACCCTTGCTGGTCCTGTCCTCCGCCGCGTCCAACGAGGCCGCAGGTCAGACGCTGACGGCGATGATCACCACAGCCGCACGATCCAGATGGCCCACAGATGTCGCGCTCGATGACTGGGCTACGGCGGGATTGCGCACGCCCTGTGTGATCCGCTGGAAACTTTTCACCATCGACAACCGGCAGATCGCCCGGAAGATTGGCGAACTGAGCCCGGCCGACCGCCAACGGGCGTCTGTGGCGGCGCGCGAAGTGATCGCCCTCTAGCCCACCTTGGCGATTACGTCCTCGAGGCCCTGTTCGCGCACCTTGCGGTAGAGGGTCGAGCGGCCGATGCCGAGGCGGCGGGCGACCTCGCTCATGTGGCCGGCGTAGACCTCGATGGCGTGGACGATCAGGTCGCGTTCGATGTCCTCCAGTTTCCGCAGATGGCCGCGCTCGTCGAGGATGCGCACCGGCGCGTCGGCCGGCATCTCGGCGACCAGTTGCTGGGCGGTGGGCACCGGGGTCGGGCGCTGGGAGGCGACGTCCTGCACCGGCTCGGGCGGCGGGGCGGCGACGCCGGAGATGGCCGGGAAGTCGTGCGGCTGCAGGTAGGGGGCGTCGGCCAGCACGATGGCGCGGTAGACCGCGTTCTCCAGCTGGCGGACGTTGCCGGGCCAGTCGTGCGCGCTGAGGAAGGCCAGGGTCTCGGCGCTGGCGGCGACCACGTTCTTGCCCTCCTCGACGTTGAAGCGGCGGATGAAGGCGTCGGTCAGGGCCGGAATGTCGTCGCGGCGTTCGCGCAGGGCCGGGGCCTCGATGGGGAAGACGTTGAGGCGATAGTAGAGGTCCTCGCGGAAGCGGCCTTCGGCGACGGCCTGGCTGAGGTCGCGGTTAGTCGCCGAGACGATCCGCACGTCCACCTTCACCGAGCGCTTGGCGCCGATCGGGTCGATCTCGCTCTCCTGCAGGGCGCGCAAGAGCTTGACCTGCATATCCAGCGGCAGTTCGCCGACCTCGTCGAGGAAGAGGGTGCCGCCGTTGGCCTCCTGGAACTTGCCCAGGTGCTTGTCGGTGGCGCCGGTGAAGCTGCCCTTCTCGTGGCCGAAGAGGATGGATTCCACCAGGTTCTCGGGGATCGCCCCGCAGTTCACCGCCACGAAGGGCTTGCCGGCGCGGTCGGACGAGCCGTGAACGGCGCGCGCGATCACTTCCTTGCCGACCCCGCTCTCGCCGGTGATCAGGATGGGGATGGAAGACCTGGCGGCCCGTTCGCCCAAGCGCTTGACCATCACCATCGCCGGCGATGAACCGATCAGGTCGTCGAAGGTGGTGCGTCCGCCGGCGTGCTTCTTCAGCCGCTCGACCTCGCCCTTCAGGGCGCCCATCGAAAGCGCGTTGCGGATCGAGACGATGATCCGTTCCGGGGCGGCCGGCTTGACGAAGAAGTCCGAGGCGCCGGCCTGCATGGCCGAGACCACGGTGTCGATGCCGCCGGTGGCGGTGACCACGATCACCGGCTGGGAAAAGCCGCGGGCGCGCATTTCCTTCAAGGTGTCCTGGCCGGTCATGCCGGGCATGACGAGGTCGAGCAGCACCAGGTCGGCCGCCGAGCCGGCCTGCAGGCGGCCGATCGCCTCGTCGCCGTTTTCGGCGTGGGCGACGGCGAAGCCTTCGCGCTCCAGCACCGCCTGGATCAGGCGGCGCTGGGTCGGATCATCGTCGACGACGAGAACGGTCTTGGACATCTGGACACACCACCTGAACTGGACGCCGGACTTCGTGGCCCGGCTCTCTTGTGGCCCGAGTTGGTACAGGTGCGGGGTAAAGGCGGGGTTTCGCAGAGCTGAGTCCGCGGTTAACCGGCTTGGTCACCCAAGGGTTAAGGCGGCGAGCTTGCCGCGGGCGTCAGCCAGCACGGCGGCGGGCGCGGCGCCGGCCGGCTTGGCGAAGCGGGCGCGCCAGTCGACGCAGCGGACCTGATCCACCAGCACGGCGCCCTGCACCGCCGACCGGGGCGGCAGGGCGGTTTCAAACGGCCATCCGCGCGTTCGGCCGGTGATCGGCAGCACCACGGCCCGGCCGGTGGCCGCGTTGTAGCCGTCATCGGAGACGACCAGCGCCGGCCGGCGGCCGCTTTGCTCGCTGCCTTCGGTGGGCGTGAAGTCGAGCCAGATGATCTCGCCGGCCCGGGGGCTCCAGGCCTCGCTCACCAGGCTTCGCTTCCGCGCGGCGGGTCATCCATCTCAAGGGGTGGCGGCGCGCCCTTGATGGCGGCGACCAGTTCGCCGATGTCGTAGCGCCTGCGCCGCAGGGTGAGCGCGCCGCCCGCCACCTCCAGGTCGAGGGTGGCTCCTTCCTCCAGGTTCGCCGCCCGCGCCGCCTCGCGCGGCAGCCGGACGGCCAGGCTGTTGCCCCAGCGGGCGACGGACACGCGCATGGATGTTCTCCGTGTATCCAATGAATATACGTTTTGGGCGATGGGCCTGCAAGGCGCATTGCCGGTGGAGCCTCCCAGGCTCATATCGAGCCCATGAACGCCCCCGTGAAATTCCAGACCGGAACCCTGCCCGAATGGCGGCTGGACGATCTCTACGCCGGCCGCAGCGACCCTCGCATCGAGGCCGATCTCGCCGCCGCCAAGGCGATCAACGATGAGCTGGTGGCGCTGAAGGGCGCCTTCGTCGCCGCTCGGGGCGAGCCCGCGGAGCTGGGCGCGCTGATCGACCGGGGGATCGCGCTCTACGAGGCGGCGACCAACAGGCTTTGGGGCGTCGGCGCCTACGCCGGGCTGGCGGCCTCGACGGCCAGGGACGATCCGGCGTGGGCCAAGTTCGAGGGCGATCTGCGGGTGCGCGCCGCGGCGATCGGGGCGGAAAGCCTGTTCTTCACCCTGGAGCTCAACGCGCTGGAGGACACCGAGCTGGAGGCCGCGCTGAAGGCGCATCCGGCGGCCGGGCGCTGGCGGCCGTGGCTGCGGCGGGTGCGGCTGGGCCGGCCGCACGAGCTGTCGGCGGACCTGGAGCGGCTGCTC
Source organism: Caulobacteraceae bacterium (assembly GCA_020852035.1). GTDB lineage: Bacteria > Pseudomonadota > Alphaproteobacteria > Caulobacterales > Caulobacteraceae > Phenylobacterium. Next base: position 4,149 of record JADZBR010000261.1, on the reverse strand, counting down.
GTCGACCGCGCGCCGGCGGTGGCCAACTGGACGCGGCTCTACGACGAGACCCTGGCGCGGATGGATGTCCGGGTCGGGCGCGAGCACCTGACCCTGCCCGAGGCGCTGAACCGGCTCTCCGACCCGGACGGGGCGGCCCGCAAGGCGGCGGGGCAGGGGCTCGCCCGGGCGCTGGAGGCCGCTGCCCCGGTGCTGGCGCTCAGCCTCAACACCATCGCCCAGGAGAAGGCGGTCGAGGACCGCTGGCGCAAGTATCCCGATCCCGCCGCTGGCCGGCACCTGGCCAACGAGGTCGACGCCGAGGCGGTGGCGGCGCTGGAGGCGGCGGTGGTGGAGGCCTATCCGCGCCTGTCGCACCGCTACTACGCGCTGAAGGCCAGGGCGATGGGCCGCCGCAGCCTCGACTACTGGGACCGCAACGCCCCGCTCGGAACGACGGCGCCGCGGCTCTATTCCTGGGACGAGGCCAAGCGCGAGGTGCTGGCCGCCTTCGACGCCCTGGCGCCCAAGTTCGCCAACGGCGCGCGGGGTTTCTTCGACCAGCCGTGGATCGACGCGCGGCCCCGGCCGGGCAAGCAGTCGGGCGCCTATTCGCATCCGGTGACCGCCGACCGGCACCCGTTCGTCTTCCTCAACTACATGGGCGAGCGGCGCGACGTGCTGACCCTGGCGCACGAGCTCGGCCATGCGGTGCACCAGACCCTGGCCGCGCCGCTCGGCACCCTGCTGGCCGACACGCCGCTGACGCTGGCCGAGACCGCCTCGATCTTCGGCGAGGGGCTGGTGTTCGAGCGGCTGCTGGCGCAGGCGCGGCCGGAGGAGCGCCGCGACCTCCTGGCCGGGCGCATCGAGGACGGCCTCAACAGCGTGGTGCGCCAGATCGCCTTCCACCGCTTCGAGACCCGCTTCCACGCCGCCCGCGCGAAGGGCGAGCTTTCGGTCGGCGAGATCGGGGGCCTGTGGCTGGAGGTGATGGGCGAGAGCCTGGGGCCGGCCATCAGGCTGAACCCCGGCTACGAGGTCTACTGGGCCTATGTCAGCCACTTCGTCCACTCGCCGTTCTACGTCTACGCCTATGCCTTCGGGGACCTGCTGGTCCGGGCGCTGATGGAGAAGCGGCGCCAGGACCCGCAAGGCTTTCCGCCGCTCTACGAAGCGCTGCTCGCGGCCGGTGGGACGAAGACCTATGTCGAGGCCCTGGCGCCGTTCGGGCTGGACCCGCGGGAGAAGGCGTTCTGGGCCGCGGGCGTGGCGCAACTGGAGCGGCTGGTGGACGAGTTCGAGGCTTTGGTCGCCTGAGCCGGCCGGTCGGGCCACGGCGCCTGCCCGAACCCTTGGCGGCGGCGCAACGGTCTTGCGCTTTCTCGAACGGGCGTTCATCACGCGCGGATGTCCGACGACCTGACTCCCTCGCAGGCCGCCGTCGTCCCCGAAGGCTATGAGATCAACCTCTGGCAACGGGGCTTCGGCCGCACCGTGGGGCCGTTCTATTCCAAGCGGCATCCCGACGGGCGCGAGGTCATGGGCTTCCGCGTCGAAGAGCATCACGCCAACGGCATGGGCAACTGCCACGGCGGCATGCTGTCCAGCTTCGCCGACATGGCGTGGGGCAGGGTGATCTCGTCCAACCGCTCGGTCGGCTGGGTGACGGTGCGGCTGACCACCGACTTCCTGTCCGGCGCGCACATGGGCGACTGGGTGGAGGGCTCATCGGACATCATTTCCGAAGTCGACGACATTTACACCGTGCGCGGCCGCATCTGGTGCGGCGATCGCCTCCTGATGACCGGCACCGGGGTCTACAAGGGCGTCGTCCGTCGCCAGCCGCATTTCGGCGGCCGCAAGCTCCAGGGCGATATTCCAGAGACGGCATGAGCAACACCGAAACCCCCTACGACGACCGGCCGACGCCGGTCGAACCCGAACTGCCCGATAACGTCCAGGCGCCGCTCAAGGCGTTCGGCGGCGAGCCCCCCGAGGCGCCGCAGTGGTTCAAGGACGCCATCGCCATCGAGCCGGCGCGCAGCCTGGTGGACATCGAGGGCGGGCGCATCGAGATGCTGACCTGGGGCGAGCTCGGCAAGCCGGGGCTCCTCCTGGTGCATGGCAACAGCGCCCATGCGGACTGGTGGAGCTTCATCGCCCCGATCCTGGCCAAGGACTACCGGGTCGCCTCGATCTCCCTGGCCGGCATGGGCGCCTCGGACTGGCGCGAGACCTATTCCTTCACTGATTTCGCGGTCGAGGCGGACGAATGCGCCCACGCCGCCGGCCTCTATGAGGCCGGCAAGCCGATCTACATCGGCCACTCCTTCGGCGGCGGCCAGGTGTTCTACGCGGCCATGCGCTATCCGGAGCGGATGCGCGCGGCGATCCTGGTGGACACCGGCTTCGGCCCGCCGCCGGACTCGCCGGAATACAAGAAGATGATGGAGGAGCGGCGAAATCAGGTCCGCAACATCCCCACCGTCGACAAGCCGAACCGGGTCTATCCGACCCTGGCCGCGGCCCTGGCGCGCTTTCGCTTCATGCCGCCACAGCCGGTGGAGAACTTCTACATCGCCGACTTCATCGCCCGCCGCTCGCTGAAGGAGGTGACGGCCGAGGACGGGTCGGTGGGCTACACGTGGCGGTTCGACCCGCAGATGTGGGCCAAGCTCGACCGCTCGGCGATGGAGGGGATGCCGGACGCCGCGGGGCCGCGCGCGCCGATGGCGCACATCTACGGCGCCAACTCGGCGATCATGACCCGCTCCGGCGGCATGGGCCCCAGCCAGCTGCCGGCCGACATCCTGAAGATCGAGATTCCCGACAGCCACCATCACGTGATGGTCGACCAGCCGCTGGCGCTGATCGCGGCGATCCGCGGCCTTCTGGCCGGCTGGCCGCCGGCGGCTTGAGCCGACGCGCGGCCCGGTGTATCCGAGCCTCGCTTACGACAGGGACACCCAAATGGCCGACCCGGCGCATCACGAGTATCACCGCGGCGAGATGGACATCTCCATGCAGGAGTCCACGTTCCATCTGTTCATGGGCCTGACCAAGTGGGCCTCGCTCTACATGGCCGCCGGGCTGGTGGCCCTGGTGCTGTGGTTCTGCACCCCGGCCGGGTTCCTGGCCGGCGCGATCGCCGCGGTGGTGCTGGTCGTGCTGGGCACCCTGGTGCTCTCCGACAAGAAGACCGCCTCGCACTGACGCCTGCGGCGCCCCGCGCGCTGGACAGGTCACAGGGCCGTTCCTAAGGTCCCAGCGCATCGCCTCGGGGGGACGATTCCGCGCATGCCCACGATCGCCGTCACCAAGGAACGCCGCGCCGGTGAGACCCGCGTCGCCGCCACGCCGGAATCGGTGAAGAAACTGATCGCGTCAGGGTTCGCCGTCACCGTCGAGGCGGGCGCGGGCGTGAGCGCGGCCTGCACCGACGCCGAATATGCCGAGGCCGGAGCCAAGATCGTCAAGACGGCCAAGGACGCGGCTTCGGCCGCCGACGTCCTGCTGAAGGTCCGCGCCCCAGAGACCGACGAGATCGCCGCCCTGAAGCCGGGCGCCCTGGTGGTGGCCCTGCTCAATCCGCACCAGGATCGCGCGGCGGTGGACGCCCTGGCCGCCAGGGGCGCCAGCGCCTTTGCGATGGAGTTCGTGCCGCGCATCACCCGCGCGCAGGTGATGGACGCCCTGTCCTCGCAGGCCAACCTCGCCGGCTACCGGGCGGTGATCGAGGCGGCCTTCGCCTATGGCAAGGGCTTCCCGATGATGATGACGGCGGCTGGCACAGTGGCTGCCGCCAAGGTCTTCGTGATGGGGGCGGGTGTCGCGGGCCTGCAGGCTATCGCCACGGCCCGGCGCCTTGGCGCGGTGGTCACCGCCACCGACGTGCGCCCCGCCGCCAAGGAGCAGGTCGAGAGCCTGGGGGCCAAGTTCGTCGAACTGGACGTGGGCCACGAGGAGGCGCAGGACACCGGCGGCTATGCCAAGGAGCTGGCCGAGGACCACATCCGCCGCGAGATCGAGCTGATCCGCGAGCGCGCCGCGCGCTCCGATGTCATCGTCACGACCGCGCTCATCCCCGGCCGGCCCGCGCCGGTGCTGCTGCCGGAGGAGACGGTGCAGGCGATGCACCCCGGCGCGGTCATCGTCGACCTGGCGGCC
>JADZBR010000260.1 GCA_020852035.1 Caulobacteraceae bacterium | reverse complement strand
GTGTTGAAGGAATCGAGCGGGAAGTGCTTGGTCTCGCCGGTCTGCTTGTCGCGACCGGCGGTCTTTATGGCGTTGCAGGTGCATGCGCAGTTGACCAGGATGAGCTACTGGCCATGATCAGCGCTGGCCTTGGCGAAGCCGGCGTCGACCTCTTCGTCCGAGGTGACATTGACCTTGCAGAAGACGCCACCGATCTCCTTGGCGACGGCTTCACCTTTCTGCTCGTTCATGTCGAAGATCGCGACCTTCACGCCATGGCTGGCCAGGAGCCGCGCGGTGGCTTCGCCGAGGCCCGAGGCGCCGCCGGTGACGACGGCCGAGACTGAGGAATCGAGTTTCATGGACGCTTCGCCTCCCGATGCGTTTAAGTGATGCTGGAGAGGGCTTTAACGGCATGAGCGCCAACGAAAAAGCGTCACCCCACGTCAATGGCCGCGGTTTTGGGGCCGAGAAGGTGATCGATCCCTCGCGGGCGCTGGTTCCGGCCGTGCAGCGGGTGAACGAACAGCGGGTGGCGCGCGGCTTCTGGCCGAAGATGCGCAAGGTGGCCTCGAAGGTGCCGTTCGCCTCGGATGCGCTCTCGGTGTGGTTCTGTGCGAAGGACCCTGCGACGCCCTTTCGCGCCAAGGCGATGATGACGGCGGCGCTCGCCTATTTCGTGCTGCCGACCGACGCGATTCCCGACGTGCTGGCCGGCATCGGCTTCACCGACGACGCGGCGGTGTTCGCCGCCCTGATCGCTCTGATCGGGGGCAATCTGAAGCCTCGCCACAAGGACGAGGCCAAGGCGCTGCTCCGGAAGATGGGCGAGGACTGACGGCCCCCGCGTGAAGATCGCCGCGGAATGGCCTATGTTTTCAGGCTAGGTTCAGGCGCGTCCGCCGATCATCGGGCGGACGTTTCGCATTCAGTAGCAGGACCGCTCATGACCCAGACGAGCCTTCGCCTGGCCGCCCTGACGGCTTTTTCGACGCTTCTCGCCGCCCCGGCCCTGGCCGCCGCGCCGCAGCCCAGCAAGCCGGTGGCCGCCAGCTTCTTCTCCGGCCAGTGGCACGAGATCGCGCGCACGCAGAATTCGATGCAGAGGAACTGCGAGGCGCCGACCAACCGCTTCGTGGCCGCCGCCAAGGGCGGTTATTCGATGGTGCAGACCTGCCGCCAGGGCTCGCCGACCGGGCCGGCCAAGACCTAGTCCTCCAAGGGCCAGATCGTCCCCGGCACTAATAACGCCAAGTTCAAGATGAGCTTCCTCGGCGGCCTGAAGACCCAGGAATACTGGATCGTCGACCGCAGCGACCGGATGGACTGGGCGGTGATGGCGACCCCCGGCGGCAACTATGTCTGGCTGCTCTCGCGCACGCCGGACATGAGCGCGGCGACCCGCAACGCCATCGTCCAGAAGATCAAGGCGATGGGCTTCGACACCGGCAAGCTGGTGTTTCCGAAGCAGCGGTAGCGCGCCGCGGAGTCTTTGACGGCATCATATTACTTGGCGTACCCAAAAATGCTGCTAAGGTAAGCGCAGCAAGGGTTTGAAGCATGTCCATCTTGTCTGCGCCGCATTTCCACAACGAGGCCGCCGCCTACGCTTACGTGGAGGCGCGCCTGTGGCCGAACGGCCCCGTCTGCCCTCACAACGGCTGTGTTGATCGGATTGGTAAGATGGGGGGCAAGTCCACCCGGATCGGCACCTACAAGTGCTACCAGTGCCGTAAGCCGTTCACCGTCAAGATCGGCACCGTGTTCGAAAGCAGCCACATCCCAATGCGGATTTGGCTTCAGGCGATGTTCCTGCTCGCGTCGAGCAAGAAGGGCATTTCGACCAACCAGCTTCACCGCACGCTTGGGATCACGCTGAAGAGCGCGTGGTTCTTGTCGCAGAGAATTCGCGAGGCGATGCGCGACGGCGAGCTGGCCCCGTTCGGAGCCCAGGGCGGTCCGGTCGAGGTCGATGAAACCTATCATGGCCGCGACCCCTCGGAGCCGCTTCCGAAGGCTGGAGCGGGCGCCAAGATCAAAATCCTCAGCTTGGTTGATCGCGAGAGCGGCCGGGCGCGCTCGATGGTGCTGGACTACATCAGCGCCCCGCTGATCGCTCGGATCGTGAACGAAAACCTCGCCCGCGAAGCGCACCTGATGACGGACGAAGCCTCATTCTACAAGCGCGCGGGCAAAGAGGTCGCCGCCCACAGCGCGGTCAATCACAGCAAGGAAGAGTACGTTCGCTACGGCACGCCGATGGTCACGACGAACTCGGTTGAAGGCTTCTTCTCGGTTCTGAAGCGCGGCCTTCGCGGCACCTACCAGTGTGCCTCCAAGCGCCACATGCACCGCTACCTTGCCGAATTCGACTTCCGCTATAGCCACCGCGCCGCCCTCGGCATTGACGACGTCGCCCGCACCGATCACCTGTTGCGCGGCGTCGTCGGCAAGCGCCTGACGTGGGCAGCAATTGGTCAGTGATGGTCGGAAAGAAGCGAAAGCCCCAGCCGGTCGAAGACCCGGACCAGTCCCGGAGGTTCATCGAACTCGCCGAAGACCTCGAAGCCGCTGGCGACCTAAACCCCACCGCCGGCGAGGCCGAAATGGATCGGTTGACCCGGAAAGCTAAAGACTGGGCGAGCGACGAAAACGCCGAGGATTCTTGACTTTTTGGGGATCGGCGCCGACTATCCAGACGCGCCGAAGCGCGCCGAAGTGTGGACCTCCGACGCGCCGGTTCCCAACCCTTGTGGAGGGGGCCGGGGTAGTCCCGGGGTCTATGAGACGGCGTAGCACATGGCGTTCTCCTGACGGGGCCTTTGGCCCCTGTGGGTGATGTCGGAGGGGTTGGCCGTGACGCATGGCCCCTCAGACAGGAAAGGTGTGGAGACGGGGGGAGTCGAACCCCAGAGAGGACCCCTGCAAGTGAGCCTCTGGCACCGGCCGCCGTCCCCGTAACTCATCCGATCAGGTCCTCCTCCGCTTCTGCGGCGGGGGACCGCTGATCTTCAGGCACGTAGTACCAGTCAACTCCGTCCCGTCTGATGGCCCCCTTTTTGGACCATCTGTAGAGAGTCATCCCGATGGTCTTGTCGTGGATGTCGTGCCCTAACTCGCGTAGCTTCTCACGTATCTCAGCCGCCCTTACGGGGCGGGGATGGGCGGCGCGAGCTTCGTCCAGAACGGTATTCTTGATGCTGATAGGGGCAGCCTGCCTCTGAGGCATTTGCTTCAGAGTTTCAGCGCGCTCTTCATTCTCATCGCGCTCGCGGGAAGCCTCGTACATGTCGAAGCCGAGCGCGAGCGCGGCGGTTTGAAGCTGGTCCGCCTCCACCCGGTAGCTCTCTTGCTTGGAGGTTTGGTCGGCAATAAAGGCTTGGGCCTGTTCGATCTCGTCGCGGCACTCCGCCCAGGCGGCGACGAGCGCGTCGAAGCGAGCGAGAAACACTCGCTTTGTCGCTTCGAAATCGTTCGCCTCTCCGGCCATGAGAATCACCCGCGCTTCCGCCTGCGACTCTCATGGCCGATCCCGCCGATCACGTCAATCTGTTGGGGTATCCAGCGGATTGCCCGTAGATGGGTACGGGAAGTAAAACGTTGCGTCTTTGACTCGCGAACGAAGCCGGAACAGAGTGCCGGCATGGACGTCGCCGTCACGCTCGTCACCGTCTCGCGGCCGGAGACCACCGAGGCCGTCACCCGCGGCGCGGCGCGGCTTTTAGTGTCGCTGGGCTATGCGCCGCTGGCGGAGGTGACCCTGCCGAACGGCCGGCGGGCCGACCTGATGGCGCTCGGCAAGAAGGGCGACCTGGTCATCGTCGAGGTCAAGTCGAGCCTCGAGGACTTCCGGGTGGACCGGAAGTGGCATGAGTACCTGCCCTACTGCGACCAGTTCGGCTTCGCCGTGGCGCCGGAGTTCCCGCGCGACGCCCTGCCCGACGAGCCGGGGCTGATCGTCGCCGACGGCTTCGGCGGGGCGGTGATCCGCGACCTGCCGCAGACGCCGCTGGCGCCGGCCCGGCGCAAGGCGCTGACCATCGCCTTCGGCCGGCTGGCGGCGATGCGGGCGTTGGGCGTGGAGACGAGCGTCCTGCAGACGTGAGGCGCGTGAACCTTCCCCCAGAATGGGGGAAGTGGCCGGAGGTCGCGCAGCGACGACGGTCGATGGGGGAGGTGGTTTGCAACCCCCAGACCTCCCCCATCGACCCTCGGCTTCGCCTTCGGGCCACTTCCCCCATTCTGGGGGAAGGTTTCAGCGCGGGGCGCGCTTGGCCAGGATCCGCTGCAGCGTCCGCCGGTGCATGTTGAGCCGCCGGGCGGTCTCCGAGACGTTGTGGCCGCAGAGTTCGTAGACCCGCTGGATGTGCTCCCAGCGCACCCGGTCGGCGCTCATCGGGTTTTCCGGCGGCGAGGGGGCCTCGTCCTTGCGGGCGAGGAGGGCGCGGGCCACGTCGTCGGCGTCGGCCGGCTTGGAGAGGTAGTCGACCGCTCCGGCCTTCACGGCGGCCACGGCGGTGGCGATGTTGCCGTAGCCGGTCAGCATGATGACCTTGGCGTCGGGGCGCGCGTCGCGCATCGCCTCCACCACCTTCAGGCCCGAGCCGTCGTCGAGGCGCATGTCCAGCACCGCGAAGGCCGGCGGGGCCGATTTCACCGCCGCCAGGGCCTCGGTGACGCTGCCGACCAGCACCGGCTCGAAGCCGCGCTGCTCCAGCGCCCGGCCCAGGCGCGTGCGCAGCGGCGCGTCGTCGTCCATGACCAGCAGGCTCTTGTCCGGGAGGGCCGAGACGGCGGCGGAGAGGTCGGTCATGCCGGGCTCGCTTTTGCTTTGACTCAGGGCAGGTTGCGTCATCCTGTCGCGGCTCGCCCAGGTTTTGCAAGCGCCGATCAGGCGGCCTTCGCCTCGATCCTCGCCCGCGGCCAGCGCGCGGCCACCACCGCCCCGGCGGGACGGCCGTTCTGGAAAGTCACCGTTGCGCCGGTTCGTTCCAACAGGGTCTTGGCGATGAAGAAGCCCAGGCCCATGCCGACGTGGCCGGTGCGCCCGCCCTCCACGCCGGCGCGGCTGGTGACGTAGGGCTCGCCGAGCTTGGCCAGCACCTCGGGCGAAAAGCCCGGCCCGTCGTCGCGCACCTCCACCGTCACGTGGCCGGCGTCGAAGCGGGCGCTGACCAGGATTTCCGAGCGGGCGAAGTCCACCGCGTTCTCGATGAAGGAGGTGAAGGCGTGCAGCACCTCCGGCATCCGCCAGATGTCGGGCGCCTCGACGCCCGCCGCGCCGGTGACGATCGCCTCGACGCGCACGCCGGGGGTGTCGGCCAACGGCTCGATGGCCTCGTGCACGAACTGCAGCAGGCTCATCCGCTCATGCACCTCGTCGGTGGCCTCGGCGGGGGTGTCAGCCAGGCGCTTGAGAATCTCGCGGCAGCGGGCGGCCTGGGCGATCAGCAGGTCGGCGTCCTCCTTCACCGCCTCGGTGGGAGCGCTGCGAGCCAGTTCCTTGGCGACGATGGCGATGGTGGCGAGCGGAGTGCCCAGCTCGTGCGCGGCGGCGGCCGCCAGACCGCCCAGCGCCGAGAGCCGCTGCTCGCGGGCCAGCACCGCCTGGGTGACGTTGAGCGCCAGCTCCATGCGGGTGGCCTCGGTGGCCGCCTGGCGGGCGTATCCGGCGATGGCCAGCGTCCCGGCCGCCAGGGCCGCGGCCGCCAGCATGACAGGCGTCGGGCCAGGATGGGCCGCGGCCGCCCACGGCAGCGGCTGGGCGATCAGCGCCAGCGCCAGGAGCGCCGCCAGGGCCACCGCGCAGACCGCCGCCAGCGGCGGGCGCGGCAGGGTGGCGGCCGCCAGGGTGATCGGCGCGATGGCGATGATGCAGAAGGGATTCAGCACCCCGCCCAGCAGGAACATCAGGGCGGCGACCTGCACCACGTCGAAGGCCAGCTGCCCGGCCGCCTCCCAGTCGCCGGCCAGCCGCTGGCCGGCCGACGCGACGCCGGTGAGCAGGTTCAGCCAGGCCGCCGCCGCGACGATGGTCAGGCATACCGCATAGGGCGCCGGATAGCCGAGCAGACCGCCGAGCACGGCCAGCCCGAGCAGCTGGCCGGCGATCACCGCCCAGCGCAGCTGCACCAGGGTGCGCACCCGCAGCCGGCCCCGGCGGATGGTGGCCGAATCGAAGGCGGCGGCCTCGACTTGCGCGTCGTCCGCCGGCGGCCTATCGACCACCGCCGAGGGCGAGATCGGCGCGCCGGCGAGGCGCGACGGAAGCGGGCTTTTGGCCATGCCCGCAAGGATCGTCCGAATCCGGCGGCGAATCGAGGCCCAGCGCGAGGACGTGATGACGCGGAAAACCCTGATCCTGGCGATCGCCCTGGCGGTGCTGATCGTCGGCGGCGCGGTGGCGGCCTGGCAGCTGTCCCCCAAGCCCGGCGCGCCGCAAGGGCAGGCGCTGGTCGGCGGCGACTTCCAGCTGGTCAACCAGGACGGCAAGCCGGTCGACCAGAGCGTGCTGAACGGCAAGTGGAGCGTGGTGTTCTTCGGCTTCACCTACTGCCCGGACATCTGCCCGACGACCTTGCAGAGCCTGGAGATGGCCGTCGATCGGCTGGGGCCGAAGGCGAAGGACCTGCAGGTGGTGTTCATTTCCGTCGATCCGGAGCGCGATACGCCGCAGCTGCTGAAGACCTATCTGGCCAACGACGCCTTCCCCAAGGGCGTCATCGGCCTGACCGGCACGCCCGAACAGGTGGCCGCGGCGGCCAGAGCCTACCGGGTGTTCTACGAGAAGTCGGGGGAGGGGCCGGGCTATACGGTCAACCACTCCACCGCCAGCTACCTGATGGACCGCAAGGGCCGCTTCAACCGCGTGCTGGCCTATGGCCTGGGGCCCGACGAGACCGCGCACCAGATCAGCGAGGCGATGCGCGGCGGCTAGGTCCTTCGACGCAGGTTGGCCGTGCGTGGTTCGAGACGCGCGTCGCGCTCCTCACCATGACCAAGGTTTTTGCTGACTTGGTCATCCTGAGGGCCCGCGAAGCGGGTGTCTCGAAGGACGCAGGGCCGGGCAGCCGGAGGCTCTTCGAAACACCGAGGGGGCTGGACTTCCTTAAGCCGCAGCGTGCATGCTGCGCCGCACAAGGACGTTTGAATGCTCTATTCGCTGTACGAGGGGGGCTATTACGCCTCCACCCCGCTCCGCATGGCCGCGCGGATGACGCGCGACTTCTGGGGCTCGCCGCTGAACCCGGCGGCGCAGACCGAACTCGGGCGCACGCTCTACGCGGGGGCGGACCTCTTCTCGAACATCACCCGCCGCTACCCGAAGCCGGAGTGGGGCATCGAGAGCACGACCGTGAACGGGGTCGAGGTGCGGGTGCGCGAGACCACGGTCTGGGAAAGCCCCTGGTGCAAGGTCACCCAGTTCGACCGGGACATGGCCGACATGCGCCGGGCCGGCAAGCTGGCGCTCGACCCGGCGGTGTTGATCGTGGCGCCGCTCTCGGGCCACTACGCGACCTTGCTGCGCGGCACGGTGCAGGCGTTCATCCCCGACCATGCCGTCTTCGTGACCGAGTGGTCGAACGCGCGCGACGTGCCGATGATGGACGGTCGCTTCGACTTCCACGACTACATCGACCACATCCAGGAGATGCTGACCCAGCTCGGCCCGCGCCCGCACGTGGTGGCGGTCTGCCAGCCGGGCCCGCCGGTGCTGGCGGCCGCGGCGCTGATGGCGGCGGAGAATCACCCTTCGCGGCCGGCCTCCATGACCTTCATGGGTTCGCCGATCGATGCGCGGCTGTCGCCGACGGTGACCAACCGGCTGGCCGAGGACAAGCCGTTCACCTGGTTCGAGTCCAACATGATCTACACCGTGCCGCCGCCGTATCCCGGCGCGCTCAGGCGCGTCTATCCGGGCTTCGTGCAGCTGGCCTCGTTCATGTCGATGAACCTGCAGCGCCACCAGGACGCCCACTGGCGGTATTTCCAGAACCTGGTGAAAGGCGACGGCGACCAGGCCGAGCAGCATCTGGCCTTCTACGACGAATACCTCTCGGTGCTCGACATGACCGAGGAGTTCTACCTGCAGACGATCGACATCGTCTTCCAGCGCTATCTGCTGCCCAGGGGCGAGCTCTATCACCGCGGCCGGCATGTGCGGCCCGACCGGATCACCGACATCGGCCTGATGACGGTGGAGGGCGAGGAGGACGACATCTCCGGAGTCGGCCAGACCCAGGCCGCGCACGCCCTGTGTCCGGCGATCCCGGACGAGATGAAGGTGGACTATGTGCAGCCGCACGTCGGCCACTACGGCGTCTTCCACGGCCGCCGGTTCCGTGAGGAAATCTATCCCAAGGTGCGCGACTTCATCCTGCGGATGGACCCGGTGATCAGCCCCCGCAAGGCTTCAAAGAAGGCGCAAATCGCGGCTTAACTGGCCGCATGAGCCTGTTCCGCTCCGCCTACCACGACGGCGACCGCCTGGAGGTCGAAGGGTCCCCCGTGCGCCTGAAGGTGCACGCCCGCGCCCGGCGGGTGTCGTTGCGGGTGGACCGCGCCCGGCGCGAGGTGATCGCCACCGCCCCCAGCGCCCGGCGCCTGGCCGAGGCCGCCGCCTTCGCCCGCGACCGGGCCGACTGGATCGCCGCGCGGCTGGGCGAGATTCCGCCGGCCGAGGACTTGGCCCCTGGCATGATCGTGGAGCTGTTCGGCGAACCGCACCTCCTGACCCGCGACGAGGGCCGCGCGCGCTTCGTGGCCGCCGACCCGTACGGCCCCGCACGCATCGTCGTCGGCGAGGCGGCGTTCGGCCCGGCGGTGGTGAGGCTCATCAAGCGCCATGCCCTGGAGCGGCTCACCGCCATGACCCGCGCCCATGCCGGGGCGCTGGGCGCGCCGATGCCGAAGGTGCTGCTGGGCGATGCGAAGGGCCGCTGGGGGTCCTGCAAGCCGCCAGTGGGCCGCGAGCCGGCGGTGATCCGCTACTCCTGGCGCCTGGCGCTCGCGCCGCTGGCGGTGGCCGACTATGTGGCCGCGCACGAGTGCGGGCACCTCCTGGAGCTCAACCACGGCCCGAAGTTCTGGGCGCACGTGCATGGGCTGGTGGGATCGGAGCGCCCGCACCGCGACTGGCTGCGCGACCACGGCGCGCGCCTGCACGCCTTCGGGCGATAGGGTCCTTCTCCCCTTGCGGGAGAAGGTGGCGCGAAGCGCCGGATGAGGGGTCGAAGATCATCGACGCCTCAAAAGCGGCGACACAGGGTGCGGGCGGATCGGGTTGAGAAACCCCTTATCCGACCCGCTGCGCGGGCCACCTTCTCCCGCAAGGGGAGAAGGAATCCGAGCGTCAGATCTCCACCAGCCGGTTCGGCAGTTCGTCCGGGTTCTCGCCAGTCGGCGGAAAGTGCTCCGCTAGCAAGGCCCCGCAGGCCTTCACCGCCGCGATGAAGCCGTCGGCCGGGCGGCCGGCGCGCATGTGGTCGCGCAGGGCCTCGAGCGCGTCGGCCCAGGCTTCGGTCCCGACCTTCGCGTGGATCGCCTCGTCGGCGACGATCTCGGCCTGGTGGTCGTCGAGGGCGGCGATGATCAGAACGCCGGTGCGGCCTTCGGTCAGGTGGATGCCCTTGGCCAGGAACTGGCGCATGGCCTCGCGGTGCAGCTTGGCCCGCCGCCAGGCCGGCGGCGCGGCCCAGCGGCGGGCGGCCGGGTGCGACAGGATCAGCCAGACGAGGGCGAAGACCGCCGCCTGCGACAGCGCATAGGCGGCGACCGCGCCCTTGGCCGCCGTCTCGGTGGCGGCGATGTGGGCGGCGCTCCAGCCGCCGTCCATCCAGCCGGTCCAGGGGGTGAAGGCGAAGGCGAACGCCGCGAGCGCCGGCAGGCCCAGCGCCAGCGCCGCCGCCCAGGCGAGGCGCACGTCGCGGTAGTCCGACGCCTGGCCCGTCACCACGCAGAAGAGTTCGCCGGCGGTCCGGGCTTCCGCCTCCACCACCGCCGCCTCGATGCGGTCCTTGTCGGCCTCGCTCAGGCGCATCACCAACCTCCCGAGGCGCCGCCGCCGCCGAACGACCCGCCGCCGCCGGAGAAGCCTCCACCGCCGCCGCTCCAGCCGCCGCCACCGCCTGACCAGCCGCCGCCCCGACCGGAGCCCTTGGCCGCTTCCCAGACGAGGATCGGCAGCAGCGCGCCGAGCCCGCCGCGGCGGCGACGGCGGCGTCCGAAGCGGGGCAGCATCGAAAAGACGATCCAGATGACCACCAGGGCCATGACCCAGCCCGGGAAGCCGCCGCCCTTCGACGGCCGCTCGCTGGCCTGGGCCACCGCCTGGGCGGCGGCGGCCGGATCGGCGCGCAACTGGGCCTCGATGGCGTCGACGCCGGCCTGGACGCCGCCGGGCATGTCGCCGGACTTGAACTTCGGCAGCACCTGGCTTTGCAGGATGACGCTGGAGAGGGCGTCGGTCAGCACGCCCTCCAGGCCGTAGCCGACCTCGATGCGCACCTTGCGGTCGTTCGGCGCGACGATCAGCAGGGCGCCGTCGTCGCGGTCCTTCTCGCCGACGCCCCAGGCGCGGCCGAGCTGGTAGCCGTACTCCTCGATCTCATAGCCCTGCAGGTCGGGGATGGTGGCGACCACCAGCTGGCGGCTGGTGTCGGCTTCAAGTTTGGCGAGCTGCTGGTCGAGCGCCGCCTCCTCGGCCGGCGGGATGATGTTCGCCGCGTCCACCACCCGGCCGGAAAGGGCCGGGAACGTCGGCGCCGCCAGCGCCTGGCCGGCGAGGACGAGGGCGACGAGCCCCACGATGAGGGCGGGAAGACGCACCGGCGCTAGAAGCTCACCTTCGGGGCGACGTCCGAGCCGGCCTGGGCCGCGAAGATCGGCATCGGCTTGGCGTCCGACTGCAGGGTCTTGGCCCAGATGATGGTCGGGAAGGTGCGCAGCTCGGTGTTGTAGACGCGCACCGCCTCATTGTAGTCGCGCCGGGCGATGGCGATGCGGTTCTCGGTGCCTTCCAGCTGCGACTGCAGGGCCAGGAAGTTCTGGTTGGACTTCAGGTCCGGATAGTTCTCGCTGATCGCCAGCAGGCGGCCGAGCACGCCGGTCAGCTGGTTCTGCGCCTGCTGGAACTGCTCGAACTTGGCCGGGTCGGTGATGTCGTCGGCGCTGATGTTGACGCTGGTGGCGCGGGCGCGCGCCTCGGTGACGGCGGTCAGCACCTCCTTCTCCTGCTTGGCGTAGCCCTGGACGGTGGCCACCAGGTTGGGGATCAGGTCGGCTCTGCGCTGATACTGGTTCTGCACCTCGCCCCAGGCGGTCTTGGCCTTCTCCTGGGTGGTGGGGATGGTGTTGTAGCCGCAGGCCGAGAGCGTGAGGGCCGCGGCGATGGCCGCGAAAACGCGCAGACGGGTCATGGACGCCTCCCTTCAGGGTCGCCCAAGACATAGGGCGAGCTTGGCCGCGCGACAAACGCCCAGATTTCTTTAGGCTGACCGCGTCGGCCGCAAGGGGGCGCGCGATGAGGCTGCTGTTCATCTCGCAGGCGATGGCCGTCGTCCTGATGCTGGCCGGCTGCGCCAAGCCGGCCGAGCTGGCCGCGCCGCCGGGCGTGACGATCACGCCGCTGCGGAGCTTGTCGAAATGGGAAGGCGCGCTGCTGCTGCGGCTGTCGGGCGTCTCGGGGATCGAGCTCAAGCACGACGTCGACTGCTACCGGGTGCTCTACCCGACGCTGGACATGCACGGCCGGCCGACACGGGCCAGCGGGCTGCTCGCCCTGCCGCGTGGACGCACGCCGACCCAGCTGGTGAGCTTCCAGCACGGCACCACCACCTCGCCGGACCGCGTCCCGTCGCGGCTCGACGGGACCGGCAAGGCGGTGGCGCTGGCCTTCGCCGGGACCGGCTATGCGCTCGTCGCGCCGGACTACCTCGGCCTCGGGTCGTCAGAGGGCGTGCATCCCTACCTGGTGGCGGAGGACGCCGGGCGGACGGTGGCGGATCTGATCTCGGCGGTGCAGCCGCTCGCCGGCGTTCCGGAGGGACCGGTGTTCCTCTCCGGCTTCTCGCAGGGCGGGCAGGCGACCACGGCGGCCCTGCGGATCATCGAGGCGTCCGGCGAGACCGCGCTGGGCGCCGCGCCGGTCGCCGGGCCCTACGACCTGCGCCGGGTGTCCCTGCCGGCGGCGATGCAGGGCGGCGCGGCATCGCATTCGCTCTACCTCGCCTACATGAGCCGGGGCTATGCGGCGAAGTACCGGCGTCCGCTCGACGGGCTCCTGACACCCGCCTGGGCCGCGAAGGTGGAGACCCTGTTCGGCCAGCCGCATTCGGGCGATGCGATCATCAAGGCGTTGCCGGCCGATCCCCGCGCGCTCTTCGGCGCCGAGTTTCTCGACGCCTTCGACAACGACCGGCCCCACTGGCTGCTCACCGCCCTGGCCCAGCGTGACCAGACCAACTGGACGCCGCGCACGCCGGTGCGGATGTACTTCGGCTCGGCCGACCCGGACGTGGTCCCCGAGGAGGCGGTGCGCGCGGCGCGCACCATGCAGGCGCGGGGCGCCGATGTCCGGGCGATCGACGTCGGCGCGGTCGGGCATGACGCATCGATGCTGGCGGCCGCGCCGAAGATCCTGGCCTGGCTGCGCGCGCTGGAGGCCGAGGCTAGCGCGCCAGCCGCAGCACCTCGCGCGCCACCGCCTCCCAGCCCGCCCGCCCCGGCGCCATGAGGTCGAAGTGGCCCGCGCCCCTGGCCTCGACCGCCTTCACCTCGCGCCCCTGGGCGGCGCGGCTTTGCACCAGGGCGTGGTTGATCGCCGGCGTGCTGAGCGTGTCCAGTTCGCCGAAGACCAGCACCTCGGCGGCGGGGCCGGGCGTCATTTGGGCCGGAGAGGTCTCCACATAGACGTCGGGACGCTCGGCGCTCGGCGCGGCGGTCAGCTTGCCGACCACGCCAGCGCCGCAGCGGGCCTCGATGGCCTCGGGGAACTGCTTGAGGTCGCCGAGGCCGCCGACGCTGACGACCGCCGCTATGGGCAGGGGGGCGGCGGTCTTCAGCGGGCTCCAGGCCGGGAGCTGCGCGCGCGCCGCCGCCCATTGCGCCAGGTGCCCGCCGGCCGAATGGCCCACGGCCACCAGCCCATCGGTGCGCAGGCCGCGCTTCGGCCCTTCGGCCCGCAACAGGTCGATCGCCGCGCCGGCGTCCTGGAAGGTGCCGGGATAGCCGCCGCCCGGCTCCTCGACACGGCGATAGCCGATGCTCCAGACGGCCAGGCCCCGCCGGCGCAGGTCGCCCGCGACCGCGCGTACGTGCTCGCGGCCGGGGATGTCAGAGCTCCAGCAGCCGCCGTGGATCAGGATCACTGTCGGGTGCGGGCCGGCGCCCTCGGGCAGGTAGAGGTCGACGGCCTGCACCGGGGCGGGGCCATAGGGGATCACCGCGTCCGGCGCGGGCTGCGGCTGGGCGAGGAAGGCGTCGACGCCCAGGGGTTCGGCGGCGGGGGACGTGCTCATGAGGAGAAGCGCTGCAACGGTGGATCGAAGCACAATGGGTTCGCCCTCCTCCGGTGTCATCCCGGCCGCAGCCTAGCGGAGAGCCGGGACCCCGGGCCAGCGCACTGCAGAACCCCCTGGGTCCCGGATCGGCCTGCGGCCGCCCGGGACGACACCGTGAGGGAAGCGGTCAGGCCGCCGCCTTGTCGAACAGCTTGGCCCAGCGGCGCTTCTCGCGCTTTTTCCAGCCGCCGCGGTGCCAGGCGTCCGAAGCGATCAGCGGCACCACCGTGGTGGCCTCGGCGAACACCATCTGCTCCCAGGTGACGTCGACCTTGCCCCAGGAGCAGGCTTCCTTGAGCGTCGAGGACGAGCAGGCGCCGTCGCGCACGTCGGCGACGGTGATCTGCACGGCGTATTTGTGCATCTCGGCCTCGATCCCGAGGATCTCGGCGCAGACCACCGTGTCCTGCGCGAAGTTCTTCGGCACGCCCCCGCCGACCATGAAGAGCCCCGTCGTGCCGGC
>JADZBR010000259.1 GCA_020852035.1 Caulobacteraceae bacterium | reverse complement strand
TCGGAAGTGGTCGAGGGCGTGATCGTGCGCCAGGGCAGCGTGCTCTCCATGGGCGTCTACATCAGCCCCTCCACCAAGATCGTCGACCGCAAGACCGGCGAGACGTTCCGGGGCGAAGTGCCACCCTATTCGGTGGTGGTGCCGGGCAGCCTGCCCGACCCGCACGGCGTCGGCCCCTCGCTCTACTGCGCGGTGATCGTCAAGACCGTGGACGCCCAGACCCGCTCCAAGACCTCGATCAACGAGCTGCTGCGCGACTGACAAGCCGCCCACGCGCCTTCCACAGGAAAGCATCCTTAACGCGCCTGTTAAGCATTGCCCCGCGCTCCGCCGCGCCGTTTCTGGGCGTCGGGCGCTGGGGAGTGTGATCATGTGTTTGAGTGAGGCGCTTGACGATGCAACCCCATGTCACCGGCGGCCCGGAGGTTCTGCCTCGCCCGGACGCCGGCTACCAGGCGACGAGCCTTCGCAGCTTCGATCCGATCCGCGGCGCCGAGGCGCCGCCCGCGGTGGAGATGCGCCTCGGCGGCCCGCGGCCCTGGGAGGCGGCCTATCTGGGCCAGGACGTCTCGCGCTTCTTCTACCGCTGGGGGTGCGGCCTGGCCGCCGTGCTGACCCGCCTGCGCGGGCGCTATGACGGCGACCTCGACCGCTTCGCCCTGCACCTGGCCCTGATGCTCACCGACCTGGCCGCGACCCAGGCGGTGGAGACGGCCCGCTCGCTCGGCGTGGAGCCCGCCGGCCGCCGCGTGAAAGGGCTGAACATCCTCAGCCTGGCCGAGATCACCGGGGTGCCGCGCGAAAGCGTGCGCCGCAAACTGACGCAGATGGCCGACCAGGGGCTGGTGACGCGCGACGAGGCCGGCCTCTGGCGGCTGGGGCCGACCTCTGACGTGGACAGGTTCTTCTACGCCCTCAGCCCGCTGTTCTGGCAGGGCGTGCGGCCGGACTGAGCTAGCCGTCCATCCACCGCCACAGTTCGCGCAGGCCGAGCGCGCGCAGGGCCGCGTCGGGCGAGCGGATGATCGGCAGCCCCGCCAGCCGCCGCGCATCGTTCAGGTCCAGGATGTCGCCGGGCCGGACGCGCACGCCGCGCCGGCGGGCGGCCTTCACGAACCGCTCGCGGGCGCATTCCATCCGTCCGATGTCCTGACGCAGGCCGTAGGGCAGAAGCGAGCCCTGCAGCGCCTGGCCGAAGATCACCAGATGCGCGCCGTGGCAGGGGCTGAGCAGGTCGTGCAGGCGCTCCCACAGCACGGTGGGCGGGTCCGGCGCGACCGCCTCCGGCGCGCCGCCGATCACCGGGCTGGCGCGGCTGGCGAAGACGCTGGCGATCACATTGGGCTCGTCGTCCACCAGGGCGAACTGGAAGAGATGGCGCGCGCCGTCGGAATGCACTGAACGGACGTGCATGAAATAGCGCTCGGCGCGGGCGACCGGGGCCGGGGCGACAGCCCCGGCCCGCGCCGGGCGTCTCCCCCCGCCCCCCGGCCAGACCTTTCTGAACAGCGCCGACAGCGGCAGGGTGGGCGAGAGCACGGGTTGCATGGGGCGGCCTCCTTGGCGGGAAGGCTCGGCGCTGGCGGACCTGGCGACAATCGAAGGGGCGCCCAGGCCGGGCGGCCCAACCTGGGCGCCCGGGCGACATCCCTGTTTGCCGAGCCCCCTCGCCGGCCCTAAAGCGAAGCCATGACGCTGATCGACCCGCTCGCCCTGGCCCAGGACCTGATGCGCCGCCCCTCGGTCACCCCCGCCGACGCGGGGGCGATGGAGGCGCTGCAAGGCGTGCTCGAGGGCCTGGGGTTCGCCTGCCGGCGGATGAAATTCGGCGAGATCGAGAACCTCTACGCCCGCTATGGGACGGCGCGGCCGAACCTCTGCTTCGCCGGTCACACCGATGTGGTTCCGGTGGGAGACGCGGGCGCCTGGCGGCACGATCCCTTCGCGGCGAAAGTGGTGGACGGCGTGCTCTACGGCCGTGGCTCGGTGGACATGAAGAGCGGCATCGCCGCCTTCGCCGCCGCCGCCGCCCGCGCCATCGCGGCCGGGACGGTGAAGGGCTCGCTCTCCTTCCTGATCACCGGCGACGAGGAAGGCCCCGCCATCGACGGCACCCGCAAGGTGGTCGAGGCGCTGATCGCCGAGGGCGAGGCGGTGGAGCACTGCGTGGTCGGCGAGCCGACCTCGGCCGAGACCTTCGGCGACATGATCAAGATCGGCCGCCGGGGCAGCCTGAACGTCGAGTTCACGATCCGCGGCCGCCAGGGCCACGTGGCCTATCCGCAGCGGGCGGCCAACCCGGTCCCGGTGCTGGTGCGCCTGATGCAAAAGCTCGACGCCCATGTGCTGGACGAGGGCTACGAGGGTTTCCAGCCCTCGAACCTGGAGATCACCACCCTCGACGTCGGCAACCCGGCGCACAACGTCATCCCGGCCGAGGCCAGGGGGCGGATCAACATCCGCTTCAACCCCGCCCACAAGGGCGCGGACCTGATCGCCTGGCTGCAGGCCGAGGCCGACGCGGCGGTGCAGGACTTCCAGGGGAGCGTCGAACTGAAAACCTGGCTCTCGGGCGAAGCCTTCCTGACCCGCGAGGGGCCGTTCACCGACCTGGCCGCCGCCGCGATCGCCGACGTCACCGGCAAGCGGCCGGAACTCTCCACCACCGGCGGCACCTCCGACGCGCGGTTCATCCGCCAGCTCTGCCCGGTGATCGAGATGGGCCTGGTGGGCCAGACCATGCACGCGGTCGACGAACACATCCCGACCTGGCAGGTCGAGCAGCTTTCCAGCGTCTACGAGCGCCTGATCGCTCGCTACTTCGGAACCTTCACCGCGTGACCCGCGAGCTGGCCGGCAGCTGGACCTTCTGGGCGCTGGCCTCGGCCCTGTTCGCCGCCCTGACCGCCATCTTCGCCAAGGTGGGCGTCGAGAATGTCAGTTCCGACTTCGCGACCTTCCTGCGAACCATCGTCATCCTGGCTGCCTTCGCCCTGATCTTGTCCATCACCGGCCAGTGGACGCCGCTGGCCGACATATCCCGGCGGACCTATCTCTTCCTGACCCTTTCGGGCCTGGCCACCGGCCTCTCCTGGCTCTGCTACTTCCGCGCCCTGAAACTCGGTGACGCGGCGCGGGTGGCGCCGATCGACAAGCTCTCGGTGGTGCTGGTGGCGGTGTTCGGCGTCGCCTTCCTCGGCGAGCGCCTGTCTGTGAAGAACTGGCTCGGCGTGGCCCTCATCGCGCTCGGCGCGGTGCTGGTTTCGCTGAAAAGCTAGGCGGCCGACGCCCTCGGGCTTACGCCACGCGGTCACTTTGGAACCTTCGCCGCCGCCTGACGCTGAAGCTTCATCGCGCTGTCGCGCGAGCGGGCCAGGCTCGGGGCCTGTCCGGACACCTCAAGTCGGAGACTTCTATGGGCATCTTCAGCAACATCATGGACAAGATCTTCCACCGCGCGCCGAAGAAGGCGCCTGCGGAAGCCGTTCAGCCGACCGCCGGGGCGGCGCCCGCCACCACGCCGCAGGTCGCCCCCGCCGCGCCGGAGCCTATCGACGTCACCGGCATCCTCGACGAGATGGCCGCCGGGGCCGGCCAGAAGCTGAACTGGCGCACGTCCATCGTCGACCTGATGAAGCTGGTGGGAATGGAGTCCAGCCTGGCCGAACGCAAGGAACTGGCCGCCGAGCTCGGCTACACCGGCGACACCTCGGACTCGGCGACCATGAACATCTGGCTGCACAAGCAGGTGATCAAGAAGCTCTCCGAGAACGGCGGCAAGGTGCCGCCCGAACTGCTCGACTAATAGCTGACGCCGGTCAGGTAGAGGCCCTCGGCGGGCGCCACCGGCCCGCAGGCCCTGCGGTCGCGCGCTTCGAGCGCGGCCGCAAGGTCGCGCGCGCGCCATCGCCCGACGCCGACCTCGACCAGCGAGCCGGTCATCGAGCGCACCTGCCGGTGCAGGAACGAGCGCGAGGCGAACTCCAGACGCACCTCCTCGCCGACCCGGCGGACGGCGGCGACATCCAGGGTCTTCATCGGCGACTTGGCCTGGCATTGCAGGTCGCGGAAGGTGGTGAAGTCGTGGTGGCCGACCAGCGCCTGGGCGGCGGCGTGCATGGCCTCTGCGTCCAGCGGCTTCTTCACATGCCAGACCCGGCCCTGGTCGAGCCCCGGCGGCGCCCGGCGGTTGAGGATGCGGTAGAGATAGCGCCGCTCGGTCGCCGAGAACCGCGCATGCCAGCCCTCCTCCGCGACCTCGGCCGAGAGGATGGCGATCGGTTCGGGCGCGAGGTGGGCGTTCAGCGCATCGCGCACCACGTCCGGCTTCCAGTCCTTGGCGAGGTCGATGTGCAGCACCTGGCCGGTTGCATGCACGCCGGTGTCCGTGCGCCCGGCCGCCTGCAGCCGCAGGTCCTCGCCACAGAAGCCCAGAATCGCCCGCTCGATGGACGCCTGCACGCTCGGCAGCTCGGCCTGCGCCTGGTAGCCGCGGTAGGGCCGCCCATCGTACTCGACCGTCAGCCGGTAGCGGGGCATCAGTCGAGCCTCGTTCCGGCGTTCAGCGGAAAGCCGCGCAGGAAAGCCTCCGCGTGCTGAACGCTCCTGCCCTCGCGCTGGGCCCGCAGCAGGCGCACCGCCCCGTCTCCGCAGGCGATCAGCAGGGCCGCGTCCAGCACTTCGCCCGGTGCGCCGTCCGCGTCCTCCACCCGGCTGAGCAGGGCCTTCACCCGCTTGCCCCCGGCCATGAACCAGGCGCCCGGAAACGGCGAGAGGCCACGGATCTTGCGGTCCACATCGGCAGCCGGCTTCGACCAGTCGATGCGGGCTTCCTTGGGACGGATTTTCTTGGCGTAGGTGACGCCCTCTTCCGCCTGTGGCGCCTCGACCGCCACACCGCGTTCGATGGCGGCCAGCGCCCGGGGCGCCAGGTGCGCGCCCACGGCGGCCAGGCGGTCGTGCAGGCTTCCGGCGGTGTCGAGGGCGTCGATCCGCACCGTCTCGGAAAGCAGCACCGGCCCCTCGTCGAGGCCCTCGCTCATCCGCATCACCTGCACGCCGGTGTGGGGGTCGCCGGCCATGATCGCACGCTGGATGGGCGCGGCGCCCCGCCAGCGGGGCAACAGCGAGGCGTGCAGGTTGAACGCGCCCAGGCGCGGCGCCTCCAGCACCTCGCGCGGCAGGATCTGGCCGAAGGCGACGACCACGGCGGCGTCGAGCGCCAGCGCCCGGAACGCCTCGATCTCGGCCGGGTCGCGCATGGAAGCCGGGGTGCGGACGGGCAGCCCCAGACTCTCGGCGAAAGCCTGCACCGGCGAAGGCTTCACCGCCTGACCGCGACCGCGCGGCGCCGGCGGCTGGGCGTAGACGCAGGCGATCTCGTGCCCGGCCGCGACCAGTTCGGAGAGCGTCGGCACGGCGAAGTCGGGGGTTCCGAGGAAGGCGAGGCGCATCGGCGTGGCTTTAGCCTCCCGCGGCGGTTTGCGGAACCATGCGCACCGCGCGCCGTTTCGCACCCCAGCAACGGAGCTTGACCATGAGAACGATCGCCATCGTCGCCCTGGCCGCCGCGGGCCTCTCTCTCGCCGCCTGCTCGCCGGCGGAGCAGAACAACGCCCAGGCGGACGCCAACGCCGCCGGCGGGGAGCTCAAGGCCCAGTCCGCCGAAGCCGCCAACGAGATCGGCGCGGCGGCGTCCAATCTGGCCTCGGACTTCCAGGAAGGCGCCAAGGACGCGGCGGCGGAGGTGTCGTCCGCCGCGGGCGCGGTCGCCACCGATCCCGACGTGCGCGAAGCCGGCGCGGCGCTGGGAGACGCGGCCAAGGACGGCGGCCGGGCGCTGGGCCAGGTGGCGGGCGCGGCCGTCGACGCGGCGCGCAACCGTGACAAGGCCGACGCCAATACGGCCGAGCCGAAGAACTAGCTCAGGGAACGGCCGTCAGGCGGCCGGTCGGGCCGCCTTGCGGACCTTGGCGACCGCCCGGTCGCGTTTCAGGCGCGACAGGTGGTCGATGAACAGCACGCCCTCGAGATGGTCCATCTCGTGCTGGATGCAGACGGCGTAGAGGCCCTCGGCGTCCTCGACCACCTCGTTGCCGTCGTAGTCGAGGTAGCGCAACTTCACCTTCGCCGGCCGCTCGACCTCGTCGTAGATGTCGGGCACCGAGAGGCAGCCTTCCTCGTAGGGCTCCAGCTCCTCGGACGCCTCGAGGATCTCCGGATTGACGAAGTAGCGGGGCTTCTTCGGCTGGTCCGGCCCTTCGATGTCCATGACGATGATGCGCTTGGGCACGCCGATCTGGATGGCCGCCAGGCCGATGCCCGGCGCGGCGTACATGGTCTCCAGCATGTCATCCATCAGCGCGCGCAGCTCGTCGGTCACCCCGCCCTCGACGGGGCTGGAGACCTGCTTGAGCGTCGCCATGTCGGCATCGACGGTGAGGATGGGGCGGATGGCCATTTTTCGCAGGTAGGTCAGCGATCTCCGAGCGTCAAGGTCGGGTTCTCCACCGCCAGCTTGGCCAAAGGTCGCACCGCGGCGTCCACATGCTCCAACGTCGGCAGGTCCTTGCCGGCCTGATCCACCTGCAGGTCCTCGAACCGCCGGGCCTGGGTCATCACCTGGGTCTCCAGCGAGCCGACCATGGCGTTGTACTTGCCGACCGCCTGCTCCAGCGACTTGCCGACCGCCGCCGCGTGGCCGCCCATCACCGACAGGCGCTTGTAGAGTTCGCGGCCGAGGTCGGCGATGTGGCGGGCGTTGGCCGCCTGGTCCTCCACCCGCCAGCCATAGACCACCGCCTTGCAGAGCGCGAAGAGCGTGGTGGGCGTGACCAGCAGCACGCGGCGGTCCATTGCCTCGCTCATCAGCTCCG
>JADZBR010000258.1 GCA_020852035.1 Caulobacteraceae bacterium | reverse complement strand
TCCGCGCCTATGGCCGAACGCCTCGCCGGCGAATTCCGCCAGCAGATGGACGCGATCCTGACGATGGCCGAAGGGCTCTCGCGCCACGCGCTGTCGCCGCACGCCCAGGCGCATATCGGCGGCATCGTCGAGACCGCCCAGGCGGTGCGCGAACTGGCGGCCAACGCGCTCGACATCACCCTGGCGCGCGCCGGCGACCTGCCGTTCGAGCCCCGGCCGCAGCGCCTGGCGAGTTTCGTCGACGACCTGCAGGCCCGTTGGCAGACCCGCGCCGCCGCCTGCGGCGCGACCCTGATGCTCGCCTACGACGGCGACTCAGAGGCCCTCGCCAGCCTCGATCCGGGGCGCCTGCAGCAGATGTTCGACGGCTTCATCCGCCACGCCCTGGCCGCGACCCGCTCAGGCGCGGTCGAGGCCAGGCTCGCCGCCCGCAAGGTGGGAGAGGTGCTGCACCTCGAGGGTCGCGTGCGCAACGCCGGGCTGAGGGCCGACCCCGGCGCGGTCGACCCGCTCGACTTCAACAGCCTGGACGCCCGCTTCGGCTTCGACACCGCCCTCGGCGTGGCCCTCAGCCGCCGGCTGATCGACCTGCTCACCGGCACCCTGAAGATCGAGGGCAACGCCGGCGGCGGCGAGACCGTGGTCCTCAGCTTCTTCGCCCCCGCAGTCGCCGAGGCCGAGCCCGAGACCGAAGCCGCCGCCGCCCGCGCCGCCCACGTGCTGGTGGTCGACGACAACGCCACCAGCCGCATGGTCGCCGAGACGCTCTGCGAGATGTTCGACTGCACCACCGAGAGCGTCTGCGACGGCGTCGAGGCGGTGGAGGCGGCCGCCACCGGCCGCTTCGACCTGATCCTGATGGACATCAAGATGCCGCGCATGGACGGCGTCTCGGCCACCCTGGAGATCCGCAAGCTGCCCGGTCCTCCCGGGCGGGTGCCGATCATCGCCCTGACCGCCAACGTCGATCCGGAGGACGCCCGCGGCTACGTCGCCGCCGGCATGAACGACGTGGTCGAAAAGCCGATGAAGGCGGACACCCTGCTCCAAGCCTTGCAGAACGCCCTGGCCGCCGCCGAGGCCGCAGGCGGCAGCGCCGCGGCCGCCTGACGGGGAACCTCGCCGACTCGCCGCGGGTTTGGCCCTGACCCGCAACAAGGTTCGAGGGACATGAGCAAGCTTGCAGGCAAGCGCGTCGCCATCCTGGCCGCCGACGGCTATGAGCGCGCCGAACTCACCGACCCGCTGGAGGCCCTGCGCGGCGCCGGCGCGGAGGTCCAGATCGTCTCACTGAAACCCGGCGAGATCCGCGCGTTCGAGCACCACGAGCCGGCCGACGCCATCGCCGTCGACCGCACCGCCGAGGACGCCTCCGCCGGCGACTACGACGCCCTGGTGATCCCCGGCGGCGTCTTCAACCCCGACGCCCTGCGCGTCGACGAGGCGGCGCTGACGTTCGTCCGCGGCTTCTTCGACGCCGGCAAGCCGGTGGGCGCGATCTGTCACGGCCCCTGGGTGCTGATCAACGCCGGGGTCGCCGAGGGCCGCACCCTGACCAGCGTCGCCAACATCCGCCGCGACCTGGAGAACGCCGGCGCCCGCGTGGTCGACCGCGAGGTGGTGGTCGAGGACGGCCTGGTCACCAGCCGCACGCCGAAGGACCTGCCGGCCTTCTGCGCCAAGCTGATCGAGGAGATCGCCGAGGGCCGCCACCACGCGCCGCAGCTGAATCTGGGCCGCCCGGGCGTGGACCCGCGCTCGTTCGCGTAGGGCCCACACTCAAACGCCGGTCGAGGCTAGCGCCGGGGAATCAACACATCAGGAGGCGTGTTGCGCGCTCATTGCGACCGCACCGCGTCGGCCGCCTCGAAGTGGGCGATCTGCTCGGCGTGAGCCTTCCTGAAGGCGGGGCGATCGGTCACGCGGGCGACATAGGCCTCGCTCGCCGGCCGGTCGCCGAAGGCGCGCAGCTTCGCCACGCGCAGCACATCCGCCATCAAAAGGTCCGCGACGGTGAAGCGGCCGGCCGCCAGCCATTCGCGCTCGCCGAGTATGCTTTCCATGCGCTCGAGGCGCTGGCCCAGCCACCCGGCCAGCCCGTTGGGCTCGGCGCCGGTGATGTCCAGGAACCACCAGGGCACGCTGACCATCTCGACCGAGTTGAGCGCGGCGATCGTCCATTGCAGGGTCTCGGCCTCTCCGGCCGGATCGCGCGGCATCAGCCTGTCGCTCTTGCGCGCCAGGTGCAGCAGCCCGGCGCCGCTCTCGAAGATCTCCAGCGCCCCGTCGCTCAGGAACGGGACCTGGCCGAAGGGCTGGCGGTCGAGATGGTTGGTCTCGCGCCCCTCGAACGGCACGGTCCTGACGGCGTAGGCGAGCCCGGCCTCCTCGCACGCCCACCTCAGCCTCAGGTCACGCACGAACCCGCGCGGGCCTTCCGGGACCCAGTCGTAGGTCCAGATGGTCAGTTCGCTCATCGCAGCAGCCCTTTCCTGACGCCTTCAACGCCTACCGCCGCCCTCGGATGCGATCTTCCGAACGTCCGCAAGGGGTGGCTAGCAGATATTCACCTCCCCCGCGAAGCGGCGGGAGGGGGACCGACCGCCGAGCGCAGCGAAGAGCGGTTGGTGGAGGGGGCGAGCCGCGCCTCAGGCGTCCCCGCTGCGTTCGAGCTCGGCGATCTTCAGACGGATGCCGTCCATGACGCCCTGGAGGTCGTGGTAGACCCGGGAGGCTGGGATGCGGAACACCTGGACGCCCTGTTCGGCCAGCCAACGGTCCCGGGCCGCGTCCTTGTGTCGGGCCTCGTCACCCCAGTGCGTGGCGCCGTCCACCTCGATCGCGAGCCGCAACCGCGGACAGTAGAAGTCGAGGATGATCGACCCGAACGGATGCTGCCGCCGGAAGGTGGGCGCCCCGGCGCCGCGGCCGCGCAGGCGGGTCCAGAGGATGACTTCCGGGCCGGTCATGGCCTTGCGCATCGCGCGGGCGCGGGTGGTGATCACGGTGCGTCGCAAGGCTGTGCCGGCCGCTTGCCCCCTCCACCACGCGCTCTTCGCTTCGCTCGGCGCGCGGTCCCCCTCCCGCCGCTTCGCGGGGGAGGTAAAGAACATAACAAGAACAAATCTAGTTGGCAATGGCCGCCCTAGCCGAGCCAGGGCGCCGTCGCCTCGTTCGCCAGCATCTCCTCATAGCTCGGCCGCCGTCGCACCACCGCGAACTCGCGGCCCTTCACCAGCACCTCCGGCACGAGCGGGCGGCTGTTGTATTCGCTCGACATCACCGCGCCGTAGGCGCCGGCGGTCATGAAGGCGAGGAGGTCGCCGGGCTCGAAGGGCGGCAGCGGGCGTTCGCGGGTGAAGGTGTCGCCGGTCTCGCAGATCGGGCCGACGACGTCGTAGGCCAGGGCGGCGCCCTTGCGCGGGCGGACCGGGCGGATGTCGTGGTAGCTCTCGTACATCGCCGGGCGGATCAGGTCGTTCATGCCGGCGTCGAGCACCAGGAAGCGGCGGCCCTCGGGGCGTTCGTGGATGTGCAGCACCCGGGCCACGAGCACGCCGGCGTTGGCGGCGATCATGCGGCCGGGCTCGAAGGCGAATTCGATATCGAGGCCGGCCATCACCCTGGCCGCCATGCGAGCGAACTCAGCCGGGGCGGGAGGCTCGGGGGCGTCGAAATAGGGCGCGCCGAGGCCGCCGCCGAGGTCCAGGCGCTCGACGCTCAGGCCCTCGGCGCGGAGTTGCTCGACGAGGCCGCGCATCTTGGTGAAGGCGGCCTCGAAGGGGGCGAGGTCGGTGATCTGGCTGCCGATGTGGCAGGCGACGGCGACGGGGCGGACGTGGGCGTTGTTGCTGGCCTGGGCGTAGAGGCGGGCGGCCTCGGCGAAGGAGACGCCGAACTTGTTCTCCGCCTTGCCGGTGGAGATCTTGGCGTGGCCGCCGGCGGCGACGTCGGGGTTCACGCGGATGGCGATGGCCGGGCGGGCGCCCAGCTCGGCGGCGACCTCGATGAGCAGGTTCAGCTCGGGCTCGGACTCGACGTTGATCTCGGCGACGCCGGTGGTGATCGCGAAGGCCAGTTCGGCGCGGGTCTTGCCGACGCCGGAGAAGACGATGCGCTCGGGCGGCACGCCGGCGGCGAGGGCGCGGCGGATTTCGCCCTCGGAGACGGTGTCCGCGCCGCAGCCGAGGCGGGCGAGGGTGGCCAGCACCGAGACGTTGGAATTGGCCTTCACCGCAGAGGCGATCAGCGGCGCGCCGAGGCCGGCTGCGGCCCGGGCGTCGCGCAGGACCGTGTAGTGCCGCTCGAGGGTGGCGGTGGAATAGACGTAGACGGGCGTGCCGACCTGGCCCGCGATATCGCCAAGCCTGACGTCCTCGCACCAGAGCTCGCCCCCGCGGAGCTCGAAGTGGTTCATCGCGGGCGGGCGTAGGGGTCGGGCAGGGCGCCGGCGGGGGCGACGCCGCCGGGGCCGCGGTCGGATCCCTCGATCGGCAGGGTGCGCGGCGGGGCCGGGTCGGAATAGCGGTCGCGCGGGTCCAGGGTGTCGGGGCCGATGTCCTTGTCGCTGGCTCGGCGCATGGCGCTGTCGGAGCCATCGGTCGAGCTTTCCTTGCGGAACATCGGGCTGGGGCGCTCCAGGTCGCCGACCTTGCCGCAGGCGGAGAGGAGGCCGGCCGCTCCGATACAGAAAAGCATGGGGCCGAGGATGAGGGGGCGGGCGTTCATGCCAGTTGTTCCTTCCACCGCGCGACCTGGGCGCGAACCTGCGACGGCGCCGTGCCGCCATAACTCGTCCGGCTGGCCGCCGAGGCGGCGGGAGTCAGCACCTCATAAACATCGGCCGTGATGCGCGGTTCAATGGCCTGCAACTGGTCCAGCGACAGGCCTGCGAGATCGACGCCCAGGGTCTCGGCCTGCTTCACGGCCGCGCCGGTGATGTGGTGGGCCTGGCGGAAGGGGAAGTCCAGCCGCCGCACCAGCCAGTCGGCCAGGTCCGTGGCGGTGGAGAAGCCGGCGCCGGCGGCCTGCGCCATGCGCTCGGTGTCCGGCGTCAGGTCGGCGACCATGCCGGTCATGGCGGCGAGCGACAGGTCGAGGGCGTCGAAGGCCTCGAAGGTGGGGACCTTGTCCTCCTGCATGTCCTTCGAATAGGCGAGCGGCAGGCCCTTCATCACCACGGCCAGCTGGGTGAAGGCGCCCAGCAGGCGGCCGGCCTTGGCGCGCACCAGTTCGGCGGCGTCGGGGTTCTTCTTCTGCGGCATGATCGACGAGCCGGTGGTGAAGGCGTCGGTCAGGCGGATGAAGCCGAACTGCGGCGTCATCCAGATGACGATCTCTTCGGCCAGGCGCGACAGGTGCGTGGCGCAGATGGCGGCGGCGGCCAGGGCCTCCAGGGCGAAATCGCGGGCCGAGACGCTGTCCAGCGAGTTGGCGGTCGGCCGGTCGAAGCCCAGCGCCCTGGCGGTGGCGTGACGGTCGATAGGGAAGGGTGAGCCGGCCAGAGCCGCGGCGCCCAGCGGGCTCTCGTTCATCCGCGCGCGGGCGTCGGCGAAGCGCGAGGCGTCGCGCCCGAACATCTCCACATAGGCCATCAGGTGGTGGCCGAAGGTGACGGGCTGGGCCGGCTGCAGGTGGGTGAAGCCGGGCATCAGGGTGTCGGCGTACGCCTCGGCCTGAGCGAGCAGGGCGCGTTGCAGGTCCTGTAGCTGGCCGGCGGTGCGGGCGCAGGCGTCGCGGACCCACTGGCGGAAATCGACGGCCACCTGGTCGTTGCGCGAGCGAGCGGTGTGCAGGCGCCCGGCCGTGGGGCCGATCAACTCGGCGAGCCGGGCCTCCACGTTCATGTGGATGTCTTCGTACTCCTCGCGGAAGGGGAAGGTCCCCTCGGCGATCTCGGCCTCGATCTGGGAAAGGCCGCGCTGGATCGCCGCCTCGTCGTCGGCCGAGATGACGCCCACGGCCTTCAGCATCGCCGCGTGCGCCTTGGACCCGGCGAGGTCTTCGGCCGCCAGCCGCTTGTCGAAACCGATGGAGACGTTGATCGCCTGCATCACCTCGCCGGGCTTGACGGTGAAGCGTCCGCCCCACATGGCCTGTCCGCCGGCGGCCTTGGTCGGGTCGTTGGGAGGAGCGGTCATATGAGCGAACTGTCCGAAGCCAAATCCGTGACCTTCACGAAGCGAGCGTTGCAGGCGCTCGCGGTGATCGGTCTGGGCGCGGCCATATACGTCATTGCTCAAGCCTGTTCCAAACCTTCCGCCGGCGGCGACCTCAAATCGCTGGCGAAGGGCGACATGGCCAAGCTGACGGTGCTGGCCGATGCGGGCCCGGCCCCGGCGACCAGCTTCGTCGGCCCGGACGGCCAGCCGGTGCGGCTGGCCGACTTCAAAGGCAAGGTGGTGGTGCTGAACCTCTGGGCCACCTGGTGCGCGCCCTGCGTGGTGGAGATGCCGACCATCGCCAAGCTCGCCGAGAGCTACGCGGGCCAGCCGGTGGAGGTGGTGGCGGTCTCCATCGACAAGCCGGAGGCCACCGACAAGGCCAGGGCTGTCATCGCCAAGCAGCCGCATCGGAAGTTCTACCAGGACCCGACGATGAGCCTGCCGTTCGACATCCGCCCGCCCGCGCCCGGCATGCCGACGACCGTGATCTACGGCAAGGACGGGGTGGAGAAGGCCCGCGTCTCCGGCGAGGCGGACTGGTCGACCGAGGACGCCAGGGCAGTGATCGACAAGGTGCTGGCGGCGCCGTGAGCGCGGTTTAAGTTGACCCCCGGGTGCGCACGTGCGCACCCTCTCGCCCGCAATCTTCAAGCTCGAAGGGCCTGCCTGATCCGCGAAGCGCCGCCGCCTTGGCGCGGCTGCCCGAGCTGAACGTGCTTTCCTGAGAGGTTTTGCGATTGTTCGCGGACGGGCGAAGCCCGCCGCTCGGGAAGACATGTCAGGAGACGGCGCGACATGGCCACAGGCACGGTCAAATGGTTCAACACCACCAAGGGATTCGGCTTCATCCAGCCGGACGGGGGCGGAAAGGACATCTTCGTCCACATCTCGGCGGTCCAGGCGGCCGGGATGCGCGGGCTCGATGAAGGCCAGAAGGTCGAATACGAGGCTCGCGAGGAGCGCGGCAAGATCGCCGCGGTCGATCTGAAGCCCGCCTAAGGGCCTCGGAGGGGATTTCGCGGGCGCCGGGCCGAAGGGTTCGGCGCCCGTTTCATTTGGGGCGTGCGCATGGACATCGTGGCGCTGGAGAAGATCGCCGCGCGGGCCTGGCCGGCGGTGGAGGAAGCGCGGCTCGGCGGTTGGCTGCTACGCGCCGCCAGCGGCCACACCGGACGGGCCAACAGCTGCTGGGCGCTGGAACCCCCCGATCGGCCGGTGGATGAGGCGATCTCGGCCGTCGAGTCCTGGTACGCCGCGCGCGGCCTGACGCCGCTCTTCCGCACCACCGATGGCGCGACCGCGCCCGTGGACCTCGCCGAACGCCTGGCTTCGCGGGGCTATGTCCCGGAGATCGAGACCATGACGATGACCGGCCCGCTGACGATGCGGCCGGACGCGCAGGTTTGCCTTTCGCAGGCCTCGGACGCCCGGTTCCGGGAGGTGTTGTTCGGCGTGCAGCACCGTGGCGACGGCGATGCGCAGGAGCGGCTCGAGGTGCTCTCGCGCATCCCCGCGCCGGTCGCCTTCGCCAGGCTCGACGTCGATGGTGGGCCCGCTTCGGTAGGGGTCTGCGCTGTCGCGGGCGACTGGGCGGGGCTCTCGGCCATGCGCACCCTGGACCGCGCCCGCCGCCAGGGGTTGGCCCGGCGGGTCGTCGGCGCCCTGCACGCCTTCGCCGCCGAGGCGGGGGCGAGCCGCGCCTACCTGCAGGTGGAGGCCGAGAACCTTCCCGCGATCGCCCTCTACAGGTCGCTCGGTTTCACCCCGGCCTTCAACTACCGCCACTGGCGTCGGCGTTAGGTGGGCGCGCGGTCCGGCACGATATCGGTGGCCTCGATGCGCGCCTCGGCGGCGGCCGTCTGCTCGCGGACACCGGCCAGGTTGCGCTCATGGGCCGCCTGGTCGATGCGGTAGAAGCGCCAGGTCGAGATCGATAGCACCGAGAGGGTCACCGTCGCCGGCAGGTAGATCCAGCCGAGCATCTGCAGGGTCTCCTGCGGCACCGTGCCGGGCTGGGCCCTGGTCGGGAAGTCGATGAAGGCGAGGATCAGGCCGGGCAGCAGGGCCGAGAGGCCGGAGACCGACTTCTGCAGGATGCTGTCGGCCGATTGCAGCAGGCCCTCCGAGCGGCGGCCGGTCTTGAGCTGGCTCTCCTCGGTGATGTCGGCGATCATCGACGACACCACGATGAAGCCGCCGGTGTTGAGAATGCCGCTGAGCAGCCGGTCGACCGTGAGGATCGGCACCAGCCAGGGCGAGCCGTTCTCCGGGAAGAAGCCGATCAGCCGCAGGAAGATCGGCAGGCCGGTCAGGATCACGCCGGCGAAGAACATGGTCATGCAGGCCCGCCGCTTGCCCCAGCGTCGCGAGAGCGCTGGGCCGACGCTGGCGGCGATGGGCGCCGAGATCAGTTGGGCGATGGCCAGCACCAGCACGTTGGAGGCCGGCAGCTCCCAGAAGTAGGTGGCGAAGTAGAGCGCCAGCCCCGAGTAGAGCCCGATGGCCATGCCGTAGATCAGGCCCGCGGTGACCGAGACGCCGAAGTTCCAGTTCTTCAGGGTCGAGCCGATCTCGCGCAGGGTTTCCATCAGGCTCGGGTTGCGTTGCGTGGGCTGGTGGAACTGCGGGATGCGGTGGTGGGTGCCGAGCGCCGAAATCAGGATGGTGACGATGAGCACCGCCGCGATGGTGGTGGAGAGCGGGCCATAGCCGGCCGGGTTCAGCTGGCCGATCGGATAGTCCGGCGTCGGGCGGAAGAACCAGCCGTAGGCCAGCACGCTGGTGATGCCGGTGCCCAGGGCGCCGAAGAGCCAGCGATAGCTCAGCACCACGGTGCGGTCGTGGTAGTCCGGCGCCAGTTCGGGCGCGAGCGCGGTCGAGGGCACCTCGTAGAAGCTGGTGAAGAAGCGGACGGTCAGGATCAGCCCCAGGAGGTAGCTGAAGAGCTCCATGTCCGAGAGGCCCGCCGGCGGGTTGAAGAGCGCCCAGAAGCTGATCGCGATCGGGATCGCCGAGGCGTACATCAGCGGGTGCCGCCGGCCCCAGCGGGTGCGCAGGTTGTCGGAGAACTGGCCGATCAGCGGGTCCCAGAAGGCGTCCACGAACAGCGAGATGCCCAGCGCCAGCCCCACGAGGTCCGGCCGCAGCCCCACCACCTGGCTGTAGTAGAAGAGGATCATGCCCAGCATGGTGCTCTTCGCGCCGATGGCGATGGAGCCCAGGCCGTAGAGCAGCTTCACCTTGCGCGGCAGGCGCGGCGCCAGGACCTCGCTCACGAACGGTTCCCTTGCGGTTGCATGCTGGACCTCTCCCCCTTTGTTTGACCGCGACGATAGGCAGAGCCCGGTGGCCGGGCCAACTTAATTTTCGCAAACCTGGTATGTCGGGGATGGCTGGCGGCCCGGCCTGGGCGGCGGTATGCGGTCTCGAAAGCCAGGAGCGCCCGCATGACCGCCGACGAGATCTTCGCCCAGCCGTTCGGCCTGTTGTCCGATGTGTTGAAGGCCCGCGCCGTGGAGCGGCCGCGCCATCTGGCGCTGGCGGGGGAAGCCGCCACCCTGACCTACGCCGAACTCGACCGGATGCTCGACCGCACCGCGGCGGCTCTGCAGCGGGACGGCGTCGCCCGCGGCGGCGTGGCGGCGGTCTGCACCTCCACGACGACGGTGGAATATGCGGTGGTCTACCTGGGGACCCTGCGGTCCGGCGCGGCGATCGCGCCGCTGGCGGCTTCGTCCACGCCCGAGCAACTGGCCGCCATGCTGGCCGACTGCGACGCGGGCGTGCTGTTCCTCGACGCTTCGGTCGCCGAGGCGCTGGCCCCCATGAAGGACCGCTTTCGCGCCAGGTGGGTGACGCTGGACGGCTCGGCCGCCGGCCAGCCGTTCGCAGCCTGGCTTGCACCGGAGGGCGCCCAACCGGCGCCGCCCGCCAGCGAGCCGGCCGACCCGTTCAACATCATCTATTCCTCGGGCACCACCGGCACGCCGAAGGGGATCGTGCAGTCGCACGCCATGCGCTGGGGCCATATCCAGCCGCACTACGGCGCAGGCGCGGTGACGATGATCTCCACGCCGCTCTATTCCAACACCACCCTGGTGAGCTTTCTGCCGACCGTGTCCAGCGGCGGCACGGCCGTGCTGCTGCCCAAGTTCGACGTCGAGAAGTTCCTGACCCTGGCCGAACGCCACCGCGCCACCCACGCCATGCTGGTGCCGGTGCAGTACCGGCGGATCATGGAGCGACCGGACTTCGACAAATACGACCTTTCGAGCTTCGAGATGAAGTTCTCCACCTCGGCCCCGTTCTCGGCCGAGCTGAAGGCCGACGTGCTGAAGCGCTGGCCGGGCGGCCTCGTCGAATACTACGGGATGACCGAAGGCGGCGGCTCCTGCGGCCTGCAGGCCCATCTCTTCCCCGACAAGCTGCACACCGTCGGCCGGCCCCTGCCGGGCCACGACATCCGGCTGATCGGCGAGGACGGGGTCGAGGTGGCTCAGGGCGAGATCGGCGAGGTGGTCGGCCGCTCGGGGGCGATGATGAACGGCTACCACAACCAGCCGGGCAAGACCTCCGAGGCCGAGTGGTGGAGCCCGGACGGCCTGCGGTTCATCCGCACGGGCGACGTCGGTCGGTTCGACGAGGACGGGTTCCTCACCCTGATGGACCGCAAGAAGGACCTGATCATCTCGGGCGGCTTCAACATCTATCCTTCGGACCTGGAGGCGGTGCTGGCCGAGCACCCGGCCGTGGCCGAGGCGGCGGTGGTGGGCGTGCCCTCCGACCGCTGGGGCGAGACGCCGGTGGCGTTCGTGGCGCTGAAGCCGGGCGCGGCGGCGAGCGCGGACGAGCTCATGGCTTTCATCAACGGCAAGGTCGGCAAGACCCAGCGCCTGGCGGACCTGCAGCTCACCGACGCCCTGCCGCGAAGCCACATCGGCAAGGTGCTGAAGCGCGAACTGCGCGACGGCTACCACGGCGCGGCGGCTTAGGCGTCATAGCCCCTCCCCGCCAGGGGGAGGGGAGATCAGCCGGTGTTCCGCAGCCCGGCGGCGATTCCGTTGATGGTCAGGTGGATGCCGGCGCGCACCTGCGGGCTGTCGTCGCCGGCGCGGCGGCGTTTCAGCAGCTCGATCTGCAGGTGGTTCAGCGGGTCGATATAGGGCAGGCGCGAGCGGATCACCGCCGCCAGATCGGGATTGTCGTCGAGCAGGGCGGTCTGGCCGGTGATGGCCAGCACCGCCTCGACCGTGCGGTCCCACTCGGCGCGGATTTCGCCGAAGATGGCGTCGGCCAGGGCGCGGTCGGGCGCGAGGGCCGCGTAGCGGGCGGCCAGCGCCATGTCGCCCTTGAAGAGCACCATCTCCATGTTGGCGAGGGTCGAGGAGAAGAACGCCCACTCGGCATGCAGCTCGCGCAGCCGCTCCAGCGGGACGCCGGCGCGCGCCACGGCCGAGCCGAAGCCGAACCAGCCGGGCAGCAGCGCGCGCGACTGCGACCAGGCGAAGACCCAGGGGATGGCGCGCAGCCCCTCGATCGTGCGCTGGGCCTGCCGCGAGGTCGGGCGGCTGCCGATGTTGAGGTCGGCGATCTCGGTGATCGGGGTGGCGGCGAAGAAGAAGTCGACGAAGCCGGGGGTTTCGTAGACCAGGCTCCGGTAGGCGTGCATCGCTTCGCGCGCCAGGGCGTCCAGGGTCTCTGCGCGGGCCGGGTCGAGGGCGGGGCCGGCCTTTCGCAGGGACGCCAACACCACGCCCGAGGCCAGGGTCTCGAGGCTCTGGCGGGCGAGCTCCGGGTCGGCGTACTTGTTGGCCACCACCTCGCCCTGCTCGGTGATCCGGATGCGTCCGCCGACCGTGCCCGGCGGCTGGGCGAGGATGGCCTCGAAGCTGGAGCCGCCGCCCCGCCCAACCGCGCCGCCGCGACCGTGGAAGAGCTGCAGGCGAAGGCCGGCCTCGCGCATCGTGTCCGCCAGCGCCGCCGAGCCTTGGTAGAGCTCCCAGACCGAGGTCAGGTAGCTGCCGTCCTTGTTGGAGTCGGAATAGCCGATCATCACTTCCTGGATGCCCACCTGCCGGGCCAGCGGGCGGATCAGCGGCAGGGCCAGATAGCGGCGCATGATGTCCGGCGCGGCGCGCAGGTCGGCGATGGTCTCGAACAGGGGCTCGGCGAACACCTGGGTGTGCGGCGGATCGCCGGGCTGGAAGAGGCCGACCTCCTTCAGGAGGATGTAGACCTCCAGCAGGTCGGAGATCGAGGTGGTGTTGGAGACCAGGTAGGCGCGGATGGCGTCGCGGCCGTAGCGGTGCTTGATGTCGGCGGCGGCGGTCAGGATGGCGTGCTCGCGGCGGGTTTCCTCGCCGTAGTCGGCGAAGGGGCTGTAGAGCAGCCGTCCGTGGGCGAGTTCGCTCAGCAGCAGGTCGCAGCGGGCGTCCTCGTCGAGCGTCTCGTAGTCGGCCTCCGCGCCAGCCCGGGCCAGCAGCTCGGCGACCACCCGGGCCTGGACCGCGGAGTTCTGGCGAAGGTCCAGGCGCGCCAGGTGAAAGCCGAACACCTCCACCGCGCGGATCAGGTCGGGCAACGGCCCGGCGGCGAAGGCTGGGCCGTGGAAGGTCAGGAGCGAGTCCTGCGCGGTCTG
This sequence comes from Caulobacteraceae bacterium, assembly GCA_020852035.1. Classification (GTDB taxonomy): domain Bacteria; phylum Pseudomonadota; class Alphaproteobacteria; order Caulobacterales; family Caulobacteraceae; genus Phenylobacterium. The sequence goes on along the minus strand of JADZBR010000258.1, from coordinate 4,707 downwards.
CAGGTCGGCGCGCAGGGCGTCGGCGGTGTCATAGGGCTCGGCCGGGCCGGCCTGCGGGCGGGCGGGTTCGCCGCCGACCAGCTGGCGGTAGGTGGCCGCGAGCCGCGCATAGATGCCGGTCAGCGCCTGCCGGTAGGGTTCGTCGGCCCGCTGCGGCGAGGGGTCATGCGCCCGCTCGGCGAGCGCCGCCAGCGCCGGCGTGACCCCCACGAGGTCGGCGGAGACCGAGAGCGCCGCGCCCAGCGCGTGGATGTGTTCCAGATAGTAGTCCAGCGCCGCTTTCGACTGGCGCGCCATCGCCCGCCGCATCACCGCCTCGGTGACGTTGGGGTTGCCGTCGCGGTCGCCGCCGACCCAGGAGCCGACCCGCAGGAAGGACGGGACCGGCGCATCGAAGAGTTCGGTCCATCCGGCGTAGAGCTGCGGCAGCTCGGGCAGGAAGCTGCGGGCCAGGTAGAAGACGGCGTTCTCCACCTCGTCGTCGATGCCGATCCGGGTCCCGCGCAGCAGGCGGGTGCGCCAGAGGAGCGAGATTTCGCGCAGCATCTCGCGCTCGATGCGGCTGGTCTCGGCGCCGCCCGCGGCGCGGTCCAGGGCGTCGAGCCGGTCGGCGATGGCCGCCTGCCGGTCGAGCACGCTCTTGCGGCGAACCTCGGAGGGGTGGGCGGTGATCACCGGCGCGACCAGGGCTTCGGCCAGCAGGGCCAGGACCTGCTCCCGGGTCGTTCCCTCGGCCTTCAGGGCGCGCAGGGCGCCCGCCAGGGTGTCCTCGCGCGTCTCGCCGCCGCCGTCGCGACGGCGCTGGATGTGATCCTCGGCGATGTTGGTGATCTGCAGGAAACAGGCGAAGGAGTGCACGAAGCGCACGGTTTCGGAGAGGCTGAGCCCGCCCAGGCGCTCGGACATCAGCCGCGCCGCCTCGGCCGTACCCTCGCGGTGGTAGCCGACAGAGGCCTGGCGGATGGCCTCGATCTGGTCGAAGACCGCCTGGCCGTCCTCCTCGCGGATGACGTCGCCGAGCAGCCGGCCGAGCAGGCGCACGGTCTGGCGCAACTGCTCGGGCAGGGAAGCCTGACCTTGGGTCATAAGCGGGCGATACCGAGGCTGGGCGGTTCAGGGCAAGCGTTTACAGCCTAACGGGCCCGCCCATCCCCGGTTTCGTGGGAACGCCCGGAAAAGCGACCGGCTGCTCAGACGTCCTTGCGGGACTTGTATTCCTCGACGTCGATTTCCTTCTCCCATCGGGCGACGGCGGTGCAGATCGAGAGGTCGCAGGTGACGTTCGGCACCGTGCGCATCATGTCGAGGATGCGGTCGAAGGGCAGGATGAAGCCGACGATGATCGCCGTCTGGGTCGGGCCGATGTTGATGGCCGCCAGCACCGCCGCCAGCACGAACAGCGAGCCGGAAGGAACGGGCGCCGCGCCCATCGCCACGATGGTGGTGGTCACCGCGATCAGGGCGTAGTCGGCCAGGGAGAGGTCGACCCCGAAGGCCTGGGCGGCGAACAGGGTCAGAATGCCGCTGTACATCGCCGTGCCGTCCATGCCGATGGTCGCGCCCAGCGGCAGCACGGTGGAGGAAATCGAGGATTTGATCCCGAGATTGTCCTCCGCCACCCGGATGGCCACCGGCAGGGTGGCGGACGAGGACGAGGTGGAGAAGCCGACCATGATCGCGTCGGCCACGCCGCGGTAGAACGGCAGCAGCGGCAGCCAGGCCAGCAGGCGGACGATGCCGCCATGCACCAGGAAGGTCTGCACCAGCGCCCCGACCAGCACGCACATAGCCAGCTTGAAGACGTTGACGAAGGTCGCCGGGCCGTTGGCGCCCATCACCACGGCGATGAGGGCGAAGACGCCGAACGGCGCCACCTCCATGACGAAGGCGACGATCTTCAGCATCACCTCCGAGCCGGATTTCAGCAACCGGGCGACCGGCTCGCCCTCCTCGGCGGTCATGATCACCGCGACGCCGACGACGATGGCGAAGAAGATGATCGCCAGGGTGTCGCCGCTGGCCAGGGCGTTGATCGGGTTCAGCGGCACGATGCCGATGAAGAGCTCGCCCGGCGACTTCGGTTCGGCCACCGCCTGCGGGGCGACATTCGCCAGGTTGGCGCCGATGCCGGGCGCGAAAATCGTCGCCAGCGTCAGCCCGACCAGCACCGCGAAGAAGGTCGTCAGCACGTACATGCCGATGGTCTTGATGCCGATCGAACCCAGCCGGCGCGCGTCACCGAGCTGGGCCACCCCCGAGGCGATGATCAGGAACACCAGCGGCGCCACGATCATGCGGATCAACCGCACGAAGATGTCGCCGATCCACTTGATGGCGACGGCGCCCTCGCCCCAGACGAGGCCGACGATCGCACCCAGCACCAGGGCGACCAGGATGCGTTGCCAAAGGGGAATGGCGAACCACCAGCGAAAGGGGTTCTTGCGCGCTTCGGCCGGTGCGGCCTCCGTGAGGTCGTCGGTCATGGCGCTAGGATTGTCCGGAAATGGCGCCGCCGTCCAGCTATCGGGTCGGCGGCGGCGATCCCCAGAAGCCCGCCGCGGGCGGGAAGAGGCGGCCGTTTTCGATCCGCACCCCGCCCGGACGGTCGGCCTGGAGCCAGATCGGGCCGTCGAGGTCCACCCAGTCTGCGTCGCGGGCGAGGTGCAGCGCCGGCGCGATTCCCAGTGAGCTACAGATCATGCAGCCGACCATCACCCTGAACCCCTGCGCGCGCGCAGCGGCGTAGAGGTCGAGCGCGGCGGTCAGGCCGCCGGCCTTGTCGAGCTTGATGTTCACCGCCTGGTAGAGGCCGGCCAGCCGCGGCAGGTCTGCGGCCACGTGGCAGGACTCATCGGCGCAAATCGGCACGAGTGGGGCGAGGCCCTGCAGCCCGGCATCCTTCCCGGCGGGGAGGGGCTGCTCCACCAGCTCGACGCCCAGCGCCTGCAGCGCCGGTTGCAGGTAGGCCAGCAGGTCGAGGTTCCAGCTCTCGTTGGGATCGACGATCAGCCGCGCGCCGGCGGCCGCCTCGCGCACGGCCGCGACCCGCGCTTCCACGCCCTCGGCGGCGACCTTCACCTTCAGCAGCGGCGCGCCGGCAAGCGCCCGAGCCGCCGCGGCCATCGCCGCCGGCGCGTCGAGGCTGACGGTCACGGCGGTCTCCAGAACGGGCAGGCGGTCGCGGCCGAGCAAGGTGGAGACCTCGGTCCCGGCCCGCCGCGCGGCGAGGTCCCAGAGCGCGCAGTCGAGGGCGTTGCGCGCCGCGCCCGGCGACAGCGCTGCCTGCGCCTCCTCGCGTGTGGCCCCGGCGCGCACCGCGTCGGCGACCGCCGCCAGTTCCGCCTCTACCGAATCCAGGCTCTCGCCATAGCGCGCATAGGGCACGGCCTCGCCGAAGCCGGCCTGGCCGCCCTCGGCCACCTGGACGACGATCACCTCGGCCGCTGTCTTGACGCCCCGCGAGATGCGGAACGGCGCGTTCAGCGCGAAGCGCTCGCGGCGGACGTCGAACTCGCGGTCCATTGGCCCTCTTCCGTTCAGAGCCAGTGTGGCGAGGTCTGCCTTAAGCTCCAAGCCGGCTGGGCGCCGACGAGCGCCTTTCGCGATCCCGGTTCAGGCAGAAGCCGTCGCGGCCTTCGGCTGCGGCGCGGCCTCGCCGCGGCCGAGCGGCGTGGCGTTCTGGCGCAGACGCGGGAACGCCTGGTTCAGGATGCTGTCGACGCTCCACGTCCCATCGGCCGTCACCGTGTCGAGCGGCCGCGGCTGGCTGTAGATCATCAGGTTCTCCGACTGGGCGCCGAAGATCTGGCCGGAGATGTCCGAGGCCGCCAGCGCTACCGCCAGCTTGGCCGGCTGGTCGGGACGTAACGCCTGCTTCATCGCTTCCATGCGCGCCGCGCCGGCCTCGTCCTTCACCGGGATGGTGGCGATCAGGCGCGTCCAGGCGACCGGGGCAATGATGTTGGAGCGCACGTTCTTGCTCGCGCCCTCCATCGCGATCACGCGCGAGAGGCCCATGATGCCGAGCTTGGCGGCCGCGTAGTTGGTCTGGCCGACGTTGCCGATCAGGCCCGAAGTCGAGGTGAAGAGGACGTAGGCGCCGTCCTGCTGGTCGCGGAAGTGCTCGATGGTCGCGCGGCAGACGTTGTAGGACCCGCGCAGGTGGACGTCGATCACCACGTCCCAGTCCTCGTCCGGCATCTTGTGGAACATGCCGTCGCGCAGGATGCCGGCCGGGTTGATCACCGCGTGCAGGGCGCCGAACTCGTCCAGCGCCTGCTCGACCATGCCCTTGACGGCCTTCATGTCGGTGACGCTGTCGGAGTTGGCGACGGCCTGGCCGCCGGCCGCGCGGATCTCCTGGGCCACCGCTTCCGCCGGGCCGGCCGAGCCCTCGTCGCCGCCACGCTCGCCGCCGCCCAGGTCGTTGACCAGCACCTTGGCCCCCTCGGCGGCCGCGATCAGGGCGCACTCGCGCCCGATACCGTTGCCGCCGCCGGTGACCAGCACCACCTTGCCGTCCAGCGCGCCCATGTCGGTGTTTCCTTCTGTTGATCAGGCCCGGCCGATTCAATGGCGGACCATAGTCTCGAAAGCCCCTCCCCCCTGAGGGGAGGGGTTGGGGTGGGGGTGTTAGCGCAGGATTACCCTGGTCATGCGCGGGTCGGCTCCAACCTGAATGTCACAGGCCTACACCCCCACCCCAAC
>JADZBR010000257.1 GCA_020852035.1 Caulobacteraceae bacterium | reverse complement strand
GCCGGCTTCGCCAAGTCGCGCGCCGCCATCGGCCAGGAGCGCATCCTGATCAACTGCGCCGGCACCGGCAACGCGGCCAAGACGGCCGGCCGCGACAAGGCCACCGGCGAGACCAAGCACTTCCCGCTCGACGCCTTCAACGCCATCATCCAGATCACCCTGGTCGGCACTTTCCGCTGCATCGCCAAGTCGGCGAAGGGCATGCTGGACCTGGAGCCGGTCGACGGCGAACGCGGCGCGATCGTCAACACCGCCTCGGTGGCGGCCGAGGACGGCCAGATGGGCCAGGCGGCCTATTCGGCGTCGAAGGGCGGCGTGGTCGGCATGACCCTGCCGATCGCCCGCGACCTCGCCAGCGAAGGCATCCGGGTGAACACCATCCTGCCGGGCATCTTCAACACCCCGCTGATGCAGTTCGCGCCGGAAGCGGTGAAGCAGGGCCTCTCGGCCTCGGTGCCCTTCCCCAAGCGCCTCGGCAACGCCGAGGAATACGCCTCGCTGGCCGTGCCGATGGTGACCAACGGCTACTTCAACGGCGAGGACGTCCGCCTCGACGGCGCCATCCGCATGGCGCCGCGCTAGGGCGCTCCCTCTCCCGACCGGGAGAGGGATACGGCGCGCAGCGCCGAGGGTGAGGGCTTATGCCCTCTCCGGAGAGGGCGGAGCCCCTCACCCTCCCGCCGGCTTCGCCGCCGGATTTCCCTCTCCCGACCGGGAGAGGGATTTTAGCTCACCGCTTCTTCAGGCTCCCCAGCACGCCGCGCAGCAGTTCGCGGCCCAGGGTCGTGCCGACCTGGCGCAGCATCGACTTGGCGAAGGTTTCGCCGAAGCCCTGGCGGCTGGAACGCCGCGCGGCCGGGGCGCGGCGTGGGCGGCCGTCGTCGTAGTCGGGCGTGCGGGCGCGGGCGCGCTTGGCGGCGTCCTTCTCGGCGGCTTCCGCCTCGGCCTCGCGTTCGGCCGCGGCGGCGGCCTGCTGCGCCTTGGCCTGCAGCATCTCGAAGGCGGACTCGCGGTCCTTCACCTCGTCGTAGAGCCCGCGCACAGGGCTCTGGCCCATCACCGCCGCGCGCTCGGGCGGCAGGGCCGGGCCCATGCGCGAGGCCGGCGGGCGGATCTTGGTGCGGGCCACCACCGTGGGCGCGCCCTTCTCGTCGAGGGTGGAGACCAGCGCCTCGCCGACCTCCAGCGCCTGGATGGTCTGCGCGGTGTCGAAGGCCGGGTTGGCGCGGAAGCTTTCGGAGGCCGCCCGCAGGCCCTTCTGCTCGGCGGGGGTGTAGGCGCGCAGGGCGTGCTGCACCCGGTTGCCCAGCTGGGCGAGCACGCTGTCGGGGATGTCGGCCGGGTTCTGGGTGACGAAATAGATGCCGACGCCCTTGGAGCGGATCAGCCGCACCACCTGCTCGACCTTTTCCAGCAGCGGCTTGGGGGCGTCGTTGAACAGCAGGTGCGCCTCGTCGAAGAAGAAGACGAGGCGCGGCTTCTCCGGATCGCCCACCTCGGGCAGCTCCTCGAAGAGCTCGCTCATCAGCCAGAGCAGGAAGGTGGCGTAGAGCCTGGGGCTGTTGATCAGGGTCTCGGCGGCCAGCAGGCTGACGTAGCCCTTGCCGTTGGCGTCGGTGCGCATGAGGTCGGCGAGGGACAGGGCCGGCTCGCCGAAGAGGTTGTCGCCCCCTTGCGTCTCCAGCGTCAGCAGCTTGCGCTGGATGGTCGCCACCGTGGTCGGCGAGACGTTGCCGTAGCGCGCGCCGAGCTCCTTGGCGTTCTGCGAGACGTGGGTGAGCGCCGCCTGCAGGTCCTTGAAGTCGAGGAGCAGCATCCCCTCCTCGTCGCAGGCGCGGAAGGCGACGTTCAGCACGCCCTCCTGCACGTCGTTCAGCTCCAGCATCCGCGAGAGCAGCAGCGGCCCCATCTCGGAGACCGTCGAGCGGATCGGATGGCCGTTCTTGCCGAAGAGGTCCCAGAAGATCACCGGCGGGGCGGCGGGCTTCAGGTCGATGCCCATGCCCTGGGCGCGGGCGACCAGCTTCTCCGACGGTGCGCCGGCCTGGCTGATGCCGGAGAGGTCGCCCTTGATGTCGGCGGCGAACACCGGGACGCCCGCGTCGGAGAACGCCTGGGCCATGATCTGCAGGGTGATGGTCTTGCCCGTGCCGGTGGCGCCGGCCACCACCCCGTGGCGGTTGGCGCGGCCGAGCAGCAGCAGCTCCGGCTTGTCCGATTGGCCCAGAAGGATGCCGTCCGCCATGCTTTGCTCCTCGCGAGGGTGAGACTTAGCCATAAAACGTCGAAATGAGCCGCGCTATGGGGGAGAAATGCCTTTCGCGCTGCGCGACAAGGCCCGCGACGCACTCTAGAGAAGCGAAATGATCGAAGTCTCGCCGCAGCGGGGCCTGCGCACCGCCGTCGTGATCATCGCCGTGATCGCCGTGGGCGCGGCCCTGTCGTGGCTCGCGCCGATCCTCACCCCGCTGGCGCTCGCCGTCTTCCTGGCGGTGATGATCGACGGTTTCTCCCGGGTGATCCGCCAGAAGCTGCCGATGCTGCCGGAGGTCGCGGCCCTGCCGGCGGCGATCCTGATCTCCATCGCCCTTTTCTTCGGCGTCGCCTTCTTCATCGCCGACAACGCCGCCAGTTTCGCCGCCCAGCTGGCCAGCTACACGCCGCGGCTCAACGGCCTGATCCGCCAGGTCTCGGAGATGTTCAACCTGAACATCCCCTCCACCGTCGACCAGCTCTTCCAGCAGCTGAACCCGACCCGCTACCTCGGCACGGTCGCCAAGAGCCTGCAGAGCTTCGGCCAGAACGCGGTCTTCGTGCTGATCTACCTGGGCTTCATCATCGCCTCTGGCCGCAACTTCGAGCGCAAGATCGTCGGCCTCTGGCCCGAGCGCAGCGAGCGCGGGGATGCGATGGAGGCCTTCCTTTCCATCCGCAACGGGGTGGAGCGCTACCTCTGGGTCCAGACGGTCACCGGCCTGATGCTCGGCGTCGGCTCGGGGATCGCGATGGCGGCGATCGGGCTCGACAACGCCGTCTTCTGGGCCTTCCTGATCTTCCTGGCCTCCTACATCCCGATCATCGGCGGCATCGTCGGCACCCTGGTGCCGCCGGTCTTCGCCCTGGTGCAGTTCCCCACCTTCTGGCCGGCGCTGATCCTGTTCGGCGTGCTGCAGACCATCCAGTTCGCGGTCGGCAACGTCATCCAGCCGCGCATGCAGGGCGACAGCCTGAACATCGACCCGGTGGTGGTCCTGCTCGCCCTGGCCTTCTGGGGCGCCATCTGGGGCGTGGCGGGCATGTTCCTCTCCACGCCGCTGACGGTGATGATGATGGTCATCCTGGCCCAGTTCCCTGGCACCCGCTGGATCGCCGTGCTGCTCTCGGAAAACGGCGAGCCGGAGCGCCTATCCAGGGGCCACGCCGCCAGGAGCCCCGCCGAAAAGCCCCGGCCCGCGCCGAAGAGGCGCGGCCCTGTCAAAGCCCCGACCCCGAAATGACCTCCAAGACCAAGCCGCAACTCACCCTCGCCCAGGCTTTCGCCGCCCAGTCGCCCGGCTCCGGCCCGCCCGACGCGGCCCAGCAGGCTTTTCTCGAACAGGTGGCCGAGGACGTCGTCGCCGACGAACTGCCGGAGGTTGGCCAAGCGGCCCTGGCGCGGGCCCTGGCCGAGTTCTGGGCCTTCGCCGGCAAGGCGAAAGGCAAGAAGCCCGCCATCCGCATCGCCCCCTTGACCGGCGAGGACGGTGCGCCGCTCGGCCTCGACCGGCTGGAGATCGTGCAGCAGGACCGCCCCTTCCTGGTCGCCAGCGTGATGGGCGAGGTCGCCGAGCAGGGCCTGCCGGTGCGGGCCATGTTCCACCCCGTCGTCGACCTCGGCAAAGGCCCGCGCTCGATGATCCTGGTGGTGCTGGAGACCCTGGGCAGCGAACGCGCCAGGCGCCTCATCGCCGGCATTGAAGCCACCCTGGCCGACGTGAGCGTGGCGGTGGAGGACTTCCCCGCCATCCTCGAGTTGGCCGGCCGGGTGATCGGCGAGCTGCAGTCCGCGCCCGATGGCGACACCGCCCAGCGCAACGAGGAACTGGCCTTCCTGCGCTGGATGGAGGACGGCCACTTCGTCTATCTGGGCGCGCGCCAGTACGACTATCCGCGCACCCGGGACGGCGGCTATGCGGCCGAGGAGCCGCTGCACCAGCCGGAGGGCAGCCTGGGCGTGCTGCGCGACCAGGAGCGCTCGGTGCTGCGCCGCGCCAACGAGCCGGCGGTGCTCACCAAGAAGCTCGAGCACCTCCTGAAGACCGGCCCCGTCGTCAGCGTCGCCAAGTCCAACCTGCGCTCGCGCGTCCACCGCCGCGGCTACATGGACTATGTCGGCGTCCGCCGCTTCGGGCCGGACGGCAAGCCCTCCGGCGAGGTGCGCTTCGTCGGCCTCTTCACCGCCGACGCCTATGACGAGCCGGCCCACGCCGTGCCGCTGATCCGCCGCAAGATCGCCGGCGTGCTGGACGACGCCGGCGAGGCGCCCGGCAGCCACAACTTCAAGCGCCTGAAGAACATCCTGGAGGCTCACCCGCGCGACGAGCTCTTCCAGATGACCGAGAAGGAGCTGCTGGCGACGGCCGAGGGCATCCTGCACCTCTACGACCGCCCGCGCGTGCGGGTCTTCGCCCGCAAGGACCCCTTCGACCGCTTCATCTCCGCGGTGCTGTTCGTGCCGCGCGAGCGCTACGATTCCGACCTGCGCCACGCGGCCGGCGAGATCCTCGCCGAGGCCTATGGCGGCCGGGTTTCGGCCTACTACCCGGCCTTTCCGGAAGCGGCCCTGGCGCGGGTGCACTTCATCATCGGCGTCGAGCCCGGCCATCATCGCGAGGCGTCGATCCCCAAGGTCGAGGCGAAGATCGCGCTCGCCGCCCGCACCTGGCACGACCGGCTGGAAAGCGCGCTGCGCGCCCAGTCCGGCGACGACGCCGGCGCGGCCCGGCTGGAGGAAGCCTTCACCGCCGGCTACCGCGACCTCTACGACGCCGACGAGGCGCTGGCCGACCTGGCGGTGATCGAGAGCATGGGCGAGGACGAGGCCGTGCGCGTGCGCGCCTTCCGCACCGCCGCCGACAACTCGATCACCATGCGCTTCAAGCTCTACCGGCCCGGCGCGCCCGCGCCGCTGGCCGAGGTGCTGCCGATCGTCGAGCGCATGGGCCTGAAGGCGATGGTCGAACGCGGCTTCCCGGTCACCCCGGCCGGTGGCCGGACCGTCTGGGTGCACGAGTTCATCCTCGAGGACGAGCGCGGCGAGCACCTGGTGTTCGGCGACCTGAAGACCGCCTTCGAGGACACGATGGTCGCCGTCTGGACCGGCCGCACGGAGAGCGACGGCTTCAACCGGCTGGTGCTGGAGCTCGGCGTCTCCTGGCGCTGGGCGGCCCTGATCCGCGCGCTGGCGCGCTATCGCCAACAGTCGGGCCTCGACCCCAGCCAGGCGGTGCAGGAGCAGGCGCTGGCCGACCACGCCGAGATCGCCCGGCTGATCCTCGACCTCTTCCGCATCCGCTTCGACCCGGCGATCAAGGCGAGCATGGCCGCCCGCGGCGAGCAGGCCGCCGCCGTGATGGCCAAGATCACCGAGGCCCTGCAGGACGTCGCCAGCCTCGACGACGACCGCGTGCTGCGCCGTCTGGCCGCCCTGGTGCAGGCCACCCAGCGCACCAACTTCTACCAGACCGGCGAGGACGGGGCGCCCAAGCCCTACATCAGCTTCAAGGTCGCCTCGCAGGAGCTGGCCGACCTGCCGGCCCCCAAGCCCTTCCGCGAGATCTTCGTCTCCGCCAACCACGTGGAGGGCGTGCACCTGCGCTTCGGCCCGGTGGCGCGCGGGGGCCTGCGCTGGAGCGACCGGCGCGACGACTTCCGCACCGAGGTGCTGGCGCTGGCCAAGGCGCAGAACACCAAGAACGCGGTGATCGTGCCGCTGGGCTCGAAGGGCGGCTTCTATCCCAAGCAACTGCCCAAGGGCGGCGCGCCGGACGCCATCCGGGCCGAAGCGGTGCGGGCCTACACGACCTTCCTCGACGGGCTGCTGGACCTCACCGACAACATCGGCGCCGACGGAGCGATCATCCCGCCGCCCGACGTCATCCGCCACGACGCCGACGACCCCTACCTGGTGGTCGCCGCCGACAAGGGCACGGCCAGCTTCTCCGACATCGCCAACGGCGTCGCCGAGGGGCGCGATTTCTGGCTGGGCGACGCCTTCGCCTCCGGCGGCTCGGCGGGCTACGACCATAAGGAGATGGGCATCACCGCCCGCGGCGCCTGGGAGGCGGTCAAGCGCCACTTCCGCGAACTGGGCAAGGACATCCAGGCCGAGCCCTTCACCGTCATCGGCGTCGGCGACATGTCCGGCGACGTGTTCGGCAACGGCATGCTGCTGTCGAAGCAGATCCGCCTGCTGGCCGCCTTCGACCACCGCCACATCTTCCTCGACCCCGACCCCGATCCAGCGAAGACCTGGGTCGAGCGCAAGCGGATGTTCGAGCTGCCGCGCTCCTCCTGGGACGACTATGACCGCAAGCTGATCTCCAGGGGCGGCGGCGTCTTCCCGCGGACGCAGAAGTCGATCCCGCTGTCGCCGCAGGTGCGCGCCTGGCTGGGCGTGACCGCCGAGGCCCTGCCCCCCGGCGAGCTGATCCACGCCATCCTGCAGGGCCAGGCCGAACTGCTCTACCTCGGCGGCATCGGCACCTATGTGAAGGCCAGGGACGAGAGCAACGCCGACGTCGGCGACAAGGCCAACGACATCCTGCGGGTCAACGCAGGTCAGCTGAAGGTGCAGGTGGTCGGCGAGGGCGCCAACCTCGGCCTCACCCAGGCCGCGCGCATCGAGTTCGCCCTGGCCGGCGGGCGGATCGACACCGACGCCATCGACAACTCCGCCGGCGTCGACAGCTCCGACCACGAGGTGAACATCAAGATCCTCACCGGCATGCTGGAGCGCGAGGGCAAGCTCACCCGCAAGAAGCGCGACCCCCTGCTGGCCTCGATGACCGACGCGGTGGCCGAGAACGTGCTGACCCACAACTACGACCAGACCCTGGCCATCTCGCTGATGCAGATGGACGCCGCCGGCGAACTGGAAGCCTACGCCCGCTACATGCTCGAGCTGGAAAGCGACGGGCGCCTTGAGCGCGCGGTCGAGGGCCTGCCCGATCCGCTGGCCATCGCCGAGCGCGCCAAGGCGGGCCTCGGACTGGTGCGCCCGGAACTGGCGGTGGTGATGGCCTACGCCAAGAACGACGCCTTCGCCCAGGTGATCGCCGGCGCCGCCCCCGACGACCCGGCCTTCGAGGACGTGCTCGAGGGCTATTTCCCGGGGCCGCTGCGCAAGTACGACGACCAGATGCGCCGCCACCGGCTGCGGCGCGAGATCATCACCACCGTGCTGGTCAACGACCTGATCAACCGCGCCGGCGCCACCTTCCCCTCGCGCCTGCACGCGGCGACCGGCTGCAATCGCTCGGCCCTGATCGTCGCCTTCGCCGCCGCCAGGCAGATCCTCCAGTTCGACCCGCTCTGGGAGGCCGTCGAGGCCCTGGACGGCAAGGCCCCCGCCGCCGGCCAGATGGCGCTTTTCCGGGCGATGGCCCACTCGCTGCGCGGCATGATCTACTGGTTCGCCAAGCGCGCGGCGCAGGAGCACCTGACCGTCGGCGGCCTGATCGCGCGCTACGGCAAGGGCGTCGATCAGCTGCGCAAGCTGGTCCCCGGGGTCCTCTCCCCCGTCGAGCAGTCCGGCCTGCAGGGCCGCCTCGCGCGCCTGGTCGAGGCCGGCGCGCCGCAGGACCTGGCCCTGCGGGTCGCGGTGCTGCAGCCGCTGACCACGGCGTCCAATCTTGTGGACCTCGCCGAGGGCTCCTCGTGGAGCCTGCCCGAGGTCGCGCGCCTCTACCACCAGGCGGGCGCCGCCTTCGGCTTCGACCGCCTGCGCGCCGCCGCCGGGGAGTTCCGCTCGGGCGACAGCTTCGAGCGGTCGGCAGTGCGCCGCTTGATCGAAGACTTGTTGGCGGAACAAACCATACTCACCCGCGCGATCATGGCCTTCGGCGGCTCGGCTCACGCGGGCCGCACCGCCGAGGACGCCGCGGCGGCGGTCAATTCCTGGCGCGCCCTGCGCCGCGAGCCCGCCGACCTCGCCGCCCAGACCCTGGCCGAGATCGAGACCGCCCCCGGCGGCTGGAGCTTCGCCAAGCTGACCATCGCCAACGCCGCCCTGCGCCAGCTGGCCGAGGCGGCGAACGCCAAGACGGCAAAGACGGAGAAAGCGAAAAAATAGGCTCCGGCCGGCGTTCGGCTGACGCGGGGACCAAAGACAAGTCTACCGGCGAAGATTTTTCCGCTTAGCTTGGCGGGCTTTCCAAAGCGCGAGGAAAGCCATGGCCGAGCCCTATCCCGCCGATCACCCGCTGCTGCGCGGGGCGTTCGAACCGATCCGCTTCGAGGGCGACTACGCCGACCTGGCGATCGAGGGCGAGTGGCCCGCCGGTCTGGAGGGCGCCCTCTATCGCATCGGCCCGAACCCGCAGTTCGCGCCGATCGCGCCCTACAATCCGCTGCAGGGCGAGGGCATGGTCCACGCCTTCTTCATGGCCGGCGGCCGGGGGGCCTACCGCAACCGCTGGGTTCGCACGCGACGCTTCGAGCTGGAGCGGGCCGCGGGGCGGGCGCTGTTCGCCACCGGCGATCCGCGGGCGAGCGATCCCTCCGTCGCCGGGGTGGATGATCAGGGGGCCGCCAACACCCACATCCTGCTCCACGCCGGCCGGCTGCTGGCGCTGGAGGAGGGCCACCCGCCCATCGCCCTCGATCCGACGACTTTGCAGACATTCGGGCCGTGGACTTTCGGGGGCCGCCTGCCGGGCG
>JADZBR010000256.1 GCA_020852035.1 Caulobacteraceae bacterium | reverse complement strand
GACGGCTGCCAGGTGGTGGCGCGCCGCACCGCGGACAAGGACGGCTACTGGGCGGTGCAGCTCGGCGTCGGCAAGAAGAAGGCGAAGCGCGTGACTAAAGCCATGCGCGGCCACTTCGCCAAGGCCGAGGTCGAACCGAAGCGCGTGCTCGGCGAGTTCCGCGTTTCCTAAGACAACCTGATCGACGTGGGCGCGGAGTTCACCGCCGACCACTTCGTCGCCGGCCAGAAGGTCGACGTGCAGGGTGTCACGGTGGGTAAGGGCTTCGCCGGCGCCATGAAGCGTTGGAACTTCGGCGGCATGCGCGCCACCCACGGCGTCTCGGTCAGCCACCGCGCCCACGGCTCCACCGGCCAGCGGCAGGACCCGGGCAAGACCTTCGCCGGCAAGAAGATGGCCGGCCACCTCGGTGTCGAAACCGTCACCACCCTCAACGTCACCGTCTGGAAAGTCGATGTCGAGCGCGGCCTGATCCTGCTGAAGGGTTCGGTCCCCGGCACGGAAGGCGGCTATGTGCGCATCCGCGATGCGGTGAAGAAGGCGGCTCCGGCCGACCTGCCGACGCCCGGCGCCTTCAAGAAGGCTGGCCAGGCGGCCGCGGCGCCCGCCGAAACCTCAGGCGAAGAGGCTCCGGCCGCCGACGCCACCGAGAATGGGGCCGAAGCCTAATGAAACTCGACGTCATCAAACTCGACGGCGGCAAGGGCGGCTCGGTCGACCTGCCGGACGACATCTTCGGCATTGAAGAGATCCGCGGCGACATCCTGCAGCGCGTCGTCACCTGGCAGCTGGCCAAGCGCCGCTCGGGCAACCACAAGGTCCAGACCCGCAACGAGAACTCTCGTACGGGCAAGAAGATGTACAAGCAGAAGGGCACCGGCGGCGCCCGTCACGGTTCGCGCCGTGCGCCGCAGTTCGTCGGCGGCTCGCGCGCCTTCGGCCCGGTCGTCCGCGACCACGGCTTCGACCTGCCCAAGAAGTTCCGCGCCCTGGCGCTGAAGCACGCCCTGTCGTCCAAGGCCAAGGCCGGGACGCTGGTGGTGGTCGACTCGATCGCTATCGACAGCCCGAAGACGGCCGCCCTGCGCGAGACCTTCACCAAGAGCGGCTGGAAGAGCGCGCTGGTGATCGGCGGCGCCGAGGTCGACAACAACTTCAAGCTGGCCGCCCGCAACATCCCGCTGGTGGACGTGCTGCCGAGCGCCGGCCTGAACGTCTATGACATCCTGCGCCGCGACACCCTGGTGCTGACCCGCGATGCGGTCGACGCCATCCAGGCCCGCTTCGCGCCCAAGACGGAGGCTGCGTGATGGCCGAGCCCACCGCCCGCCACTACGACACCATCCTTTCGCCGGTGATCACCGAGAAGGCCACTCTGCTCTCGGAGCAGAACAAGGTCGTCTTCGCGGTCGCTCACGATGCGTCGAAGGACGAGATCGCCGATGCGGTCGAAGCGCTGTTCAAGGTCAACGTCACCAAGGTCAACACCCTGGTGGCCAAGGGCAAGACCAAGCGTTTCCGCGGCCGCCTGGGTCGCCGCAACGACGTCAAGAAAGCTGTCGTGACCCTGGCCGACGGCCAGTCCATCGACATCACCACGGGGCTCTAAGCGTATGGCTCTGAAACATTTCAATCCGACTTCGCCGTCCCGTCGCGGGCTGGTGCTGGTCGACCGCAGCGAGCTCCACAAGGGGCGTCCGGAAAAGTCGCTGGTCGAAGGTCTGACCAAGACCGGCGGCCGGGGCGGCGGTGGTCGCATCGCGGTTCGCTTCCGCGGCGGCGGCGCCAAGCGCCTCTATCGCCAGATCGACTTCAAGCGTCGCAAGTTCGACGCCGTCGGCACGGTCGAGCGGATCGAGTACGACCCGAACCGCACGGCGTTCATCGCCCTCATCAAGTATGAGGACGGGGAACTCGCCTACATCATCGCGCCGCAGCGCCTGAAGGCCGGCGATCAGATCGTCGCCGCCGAGCGCGCCGACGTGAAGCCGGGCAACGCCATGCCGCTGCGCTCGATGCCGGTGGGGACGATCATCCACAACATCGAGATGAAGCCCATGAAGGGCGGCCAGATCGCCCGTTCGGCCGGCGCCTACGCCCAGCTGGTCGGCCGCGACGCCGGCTACGCGCAGATCCGCCTGCAGTCGGGCGAGCTGCGGATGGTGCCGGATGGCTGCATGGCCACCGTCGGCGCCGTCTCTAACCAGGACCACATGAACGAGGTTCTGGGTAAGGCTGGTCGCGCGCGTCACAAGGGCCGTCGCCCGCACGTTCGCGGCGTCGCCATGAACCCGATCGATCACCCGCACGGCGGCGGTGAAGGCAAGACCTCGGGCGGCCGTCACCCGGTCACCCCGTGGGGCAAGCCCACCAAGGGCCGCAAGACCCGCACCAACAAGTCTACGGACCGCCTGATCATCCGTAGCCGTCACGCCCGGAAGGCCCGCAAATGACCCGCTCTGTCTGGAAAGGGCCGTTCGTAGACGGCTATCTCCTGAAGAAGGCCGATGCGCTGCAGGCGTCCGGCCGCAAGGACGTGATCAAGACCTGGTCGCGCCGCTCGACCATCATGCCGCAGTTCGTCGGCCTGACCT
>JADZBR010000255.1 GCA_020852035.1 Caulobacteraceae bacterium | reverse complement strand
TTCGCCGCCGAGATCGGCTCGATGAAGATGAACCAGGAGATCGACGCCATGCAGGTGATGGGCGTCGACCCCTTCGAGGCGCTGGTGCTGCCGAGGTTCGCGGCCATGCTGCTGACCATCCCGCTGCTCACCTTCGTGGCGACCGTGGCCGGCCTGGTCGGCGGCCTGGTGGTCACCTGGACGGTGCTGGACCTTGGGCCCAACTTCTTCATGCAGCGGATGGTCGAGAACGTCGGGGCGACGCAGTTCTGGATCGGCATGTCCAAGGCGCCGGTGATGGCCGCGGTGATCGCCGGCATCGGCTGCCGCCAGGGGCTGGAGGTCGGCGGCGACGTGGAATCCCTCGGCCGGCGGGTGACCGCGGCGGTGGTGCAGGCGATCTTCGCCATCATCCTGATCGATGCGGTCTTCGCGCTGATCTACATGCAGCTCGACCTATGACCGACCAGACCCCCGAAGACGAACTCAACGAGGACGCCCCGCCCATCGAGGTGCGCGGGCTGGTGTCGCGCTTCGGCGACAACGTCATCCATGACGGGCTGAACCTACGGGTGAAGCGCGGCGAGGTGCTGGGCGTGGTCGGCGGCTCGGGCACCGGCAAGTCGGTGCTTCTGAACACCATCATCGGCCTGAAGGACCCCGACGGCGGCGCGGTGAAGGTCTACGGGCGCGACATCAACCGCGCCACCGCCCGCCAGATGGAGGCGATCGAGCGCCGCTGGGGGGTGCTTTTCCAGCAGGGCGCCCTGTTCTCCAACCTCACGGTCAAGCAGAACGTCGCCGCGCCGATGTTCGAGCACACGCGCCTCTCGCGCGGCGAGATCTGGGAGCTGGCGGACCTGAAGATCGCCCTCGCCGGCCTGCCGCTGGACGCCGGCGACAAGAAGCCGGCCGAGCTTTCCGGGGGCATGAGGAAGCGCGCCGGGCTGGCGCGGGCCCTGGCGCTGGACCCCGCCCTGCTCTTCCTCGACGAGCCCACCGCCGGCCTCGACCCGATCGGCGCGGCCGCCTTCGACGACCTGATCGCCGAGCTTTCCGACAGCATGGGCCTGACCGTCTTCATGATCACCCACGACCTCGACAGCCTCTACGCCATCACCGACCGCGTCGCGGTGCTGGCCGACAAGCAGGTGGTCGAGGTCGCTCCGGTTGCCGAACTGGAGAAATCCGACCATCCCTGGATCAAGGACTATTTCCTGGGTCCGCGGGGCCGCGCCGCCTTGGACGCCAAGGCGCGGGAGAACGCCTGATGGAACGAAACGCCAATTACGCCCTGGTGGGCATGGCTTCGCTGCTGCTGTTCATCGCGCTCGCGGTGTTCGTGGTGTGGCTGGCGCGCCTGCAGTTCAACCGCGACTTCGACCTCTACGACATCGTCTTCATCGGGCCGGTGCGCGGGCTCTCGGAGGGCGGCGAGGTGCACTTCAACGGCATCAAGGTGGGCGAGGTCACCAAGATCGCCCTCGACAAGCGCGATCCCAACCGGGTGATCGACCGCGCGCGGGTGACCTCCGACGTGCCGATCAAGACCGACAGCTACGCCACCATGGAGCCGCAGGGCATCACCGGCATCAACTATGTGCAGATCACCGCCGGCAGCCCGCGCCTACCCCTCTTGAAGGACACCGTGCCCGACAACCAGGTGCCGGTGCTGAAGAGCCAGCGCAGCGCCCTCTCCGACCTGCTGGAAGGCGGCGGCACGGTGCTGACCCGCACGGTAGAGGCGCTGGACCGGGTGAACCTCGTGCTGTCCGATCAGAACATCAAGGCGTTCAGCGGCGTGATCGCCGACGTCAAGACCGTGTCCGGCGAACTGGCGGCCCGCAAGCAGATGATCGCCGACGCCCAGATCGCCATCCACAACCTGGCCACCGCCTCGGAGGACCTGGAGGCGATGGCCCAGTCCGGCCGCACCCTGCTGGACGGCGACGGCAAGCGCGCCGTCGCCAACGCCGCCGACGCCGCCGAGGAGGCCAAGAAGGCGGCCACCGAAGCGCGCACGATGCTGGAGAAGCTCTCCGGCCCGACCAGCGAGTTCGCCCAGAACGGCCTGCCGCAGGCCACCCAGTCGCTGCAGGCGCTCGAGGAAGCGGCCGAGGCCATGGAGCGGCTGGTCAACCAGATCCAGGCCAACCCCGCCAGCCTCATCTCCAAGGCGCCGGCCAAGGAAATCGAGGTGAAACCGTGATGCGCCGCGCCCTGCCCCTGCTGTTCGCCGCCCTGACCTTGTCGGGTTGCATCTCGCTGTTCCCCAAGCAGGCGCCCTCGCAGCTCTACCGTTTCGACGGCGCCGACGCCGATCCGGCGGCCGCCGCGGCGGGCCCCGAAGGCTTCGGCGTCTTCCGCACCCGCATGGGCTTCCAGACCGAGGCGGCGGGCGACCGCATCCTGGGCGTGGTCGGCAACGAGGCGGCCTATATCGCCGAGGCCCGCTGGGTGGCGCCGGCGAACGTGCTGTTCGAGGCCGCCGTCGCCCGCGCCTTCGACGGCAACGCCGGCCCCGCGCGGCTGGTCACCCGCGGCGAGATCAGCCGCGCCAGCTATGGCCTGCGGCTCGACGTGCGCCGCTTCGAGGCGGTCTACGATCAGGGCCGCAAAGCCCCGCCGCAGGTCGTGGTGGAGGTGCGCGCGGTGCTTTCGGAGTTCCGCACCCGCAACCTGACCGCCGAGCGCGTCTTCACCGCCCGCGTGCGCGCCGGCGACAACCGGGTGAGCGCCATCGTCGACGCCTTCGACCAGGCGGTGGGCCAGGTGTTGGGCGAGGTCGTGACCTGGTCGAACGGGCGCGGGGCTTAGGGCCCCGCCGATGCGGCCTGATCGGCATTGATCCCATTCCGCCCGTCCCTGCCAAGGCGGGGACGAGCGGATGTGAGGCGTCTAGCCGCCGTTGCGCTTCAGCAGAGCGTTGATGTCGGGGCCGAACACGTCGCCGCCCTCGCCCTCGTCCGGCTCGCGCGAGCGCACCACGGCGACGGTCAGCGGGCCGTCCCGGCGGCCGGCGGCCTTGTAGCCGACCAGGCGATAGCCCTCCGGCCCGCTGGGATCGCCGGCCAGGATGAAGAAAGCCTCGACCCCCCGCCGCTGCCGCGACAGTTGCTCGCCGGGCAGGCGCGAATAGGCCACGCGGCGGATTTCCGCGCCCTGGTCGCTGGCGTCTATATCGACACCGGCGATACGCAGCCGCGCGCCCTGATCGTCGGCCTTCACCTTGAAGCCGGGCAGGTCGATCTCCACCCGCTCGCCGTCCGCCCCGGTCGCTGCCGGCGGCGCGGGAGGGGCCGGCGGGGCCGGAGGTTCGGGCGCGGACGGATCGTAGGGCTCCGGCGGCGTCAGGGTGTCGGCGTCGGTGTCGGAAACCGGCTGCGGGGCCATCGGCTTCAGCTTGCGAAGGTCGGCCTCCAGCGTCTGCAAGGTGGCCTCGGCCGAGCCCACCACCGGCGTCAGCCGAAGGCTGACCTCGGTCTGGCCGGCCCGATATTCGCAGGACTTGCCGTCGGCCGCCTGGGCGACGCGGCGCAGGTCGCCCTGCGCCTGCGGGCAGTCCAGCCGCACCGGCGAGGCGCCGACCTTCTGCGCCGCCGGCTGGCAGGCGGCCAGCGTCAGGACGGCGAGCGGGGCGGCGGTGAGCAGCAGTCGATTCAAGATTGTCTCTCCCATGTCGACGGCCAGTTTCGCGCCACAATCGCCGTTCGCCGAGTGAAATCGGCGTAACACCTGTCACCGTCCCCCTGTCGCCGCGGGCGGCTAGACTGTCGCCGCTGCCGGAGCCCGCCATGACCGCCGACGCCTACGCCCGCCCCACCGACGACTGCGACCTGGTGCTGAAGGGCGGGGTCACCTCCGGGGTGGTCTATCCGCAGGCGATCCTGGCGCTGGCGCGGCGCTACCGGTTCTGTTCGATCGGCGGGACCTCGGTGGGAGCGATCGCCGCGGCCTTCGCGGCGGCGGCCGAGTTCGCGCGGCGGCGCGGCGATCCGGCGGGATTCGAGCGGCTGGACGTCGCCTGCGCCGAGTTGCCGCGGCTCATGCCCGGCCTCTTCCAGCCGAAGCCGATGTTCCGGCCGCTGATGACCCTGATCCGCTGGGCGCAGCGCCGGCCGCGCGCGCTGGCCGGCGTGGGTCTGGCCGTGACGGCGCTGGTCTTGCTGCTGGCCGCCTCGGGCGCGACGCTGAGCTGGCTCAGCCCGCAGAGCCCGGCGCTGCCGCTGGTTTGCGGGGCGCTCTTCGCCGCCCTCGCGCTGTGCGGCGCCGGCGCGGCGTGGGTCGGCGTCACGGCGGCCCGACTGCCGGCGCATGACTTCGGCCTCTGCCCGGGCGGCGCGACCCGTCCGGGCGGTCCGCCGGCGCTGACCGACTGGGTGCATGCGACCATCCAGCACATCGCGTTCGGACGCGAGGGCGAACCGCCGCTGACCTTCGGGCGCCTGCGCGAGGCCGGCGTCGAGCTCAAGATGGTGGTCACCAACCTCTCCATGCGCCGGCCGCACACCCTGCCCGGCCTGGGCGAGGACCTGCCGTTGATGTTCGACGCCGGCGAGTGGGGCCGGCTCTTCCCGGCCGAGGTGGTGGACTTCCTGACCGAGGAAGCGGCCGATCCCGTCGCTCAGGACCCGGGCGCGCCCCGCGGCCTTGTGCTGCACCAGCTGCCGTCGGCCTCCAACATGCCGGTGATCGTCGGGGTGCGGATGAGCCTGGCCTTCCCGTTCCTGCTCGCGGCGGTGCCGCTGTGGCTGCGCGACCGCTGGCTGAACCAGCTCAGCCTGGACCAGGTCGGCGCCGCCCGGCCGATGCGCTATCGCGCCCCGACGACGGCGCGGCTGCGGCGCATCCTGATCTCCGATGGGGGGATCAGCAGCAACTTCCCGATCCATTTCTTCGACACCCTGTTCCCCGATCGGCCGACCTTCGCGCTGGGCATCGACGCGCTGGACCCGGCCATCGATCCGGATGGGCCGCGCGCCTATGTGCCGCGCGGGGCGGAGGGCGCCTCATTCATGCCGGCGCGCGACATCGGCGGCTTCGCCGCCTTCGCCGCCGCCATCCTGGGCGCGGCCAAGGACTGGCAGGACTTGCTGGCGGGATCGATGCCGGGACAGCGGGAACGGATCGCGCGGGTGTTCCTCAGCCCCGAGGAAGGCGGCCTGTCGCTCGACATGCCAGCCGAGCTCTCCCGCCGGCTGATGGCCTATGGCGGGGCGGTGGGCCAGGCGGTGCTGGACGACTTCGACTTCGCCGAACACCGCTGGCGGCGCGCGCTCAGCGTCTACGGCGTGCTGCAAGGCCAGGCGGCCGGCGCCAGGGCGGGCTGGGACGGCGGGTTCGGCGCATGGCTGTCGGACTACACGCCGCGCACCTACGTGCGGGCGCTCGCGCCGGCCAGCCGCGAGGCGCTGAACGCACGGCTGGCGGCCTTCGCCGCGCTCGGCGAAATCTTCGATCCGGCGTTGTCGCTGAGCGAGTTCCCCAAGCCGCGCGGCGTGATGCGGATCACGCCGCGGGTGTAATTCGCGGCGATTCGGTGCGGGGTTCGAGACGCGGCCCTCGCGGGCCACTCCTCACCGTGACCAGGGTTGTTGAACGTCCAACGACCTGGTCATCCTGAGGAGGCCGCGAAGCGGCCGTCTCGAAGGACGCAAGGCCGCTCTGCTCGCTACTGCCCCGGACGGGCCGAGGTGGTCCCCTCGCGGCGCGCCAGGAACGCCAGGCGCTCGAACAGGTGCACGTCCTGCTCGTTCTTCAGCAGCGCGCCGTGCAGCGGCGGGATCAGCTTGGTCGGATCGCGTTCCTTCAGGGCGTCGCCGTCGATGTCCTCGACCATCAGGAGCTTCAGCCAGTCGAGCAGCTCGCTCGTCGACGGCTTCTTCTTCAGCCCGGGAAGCTCGCGCATCTGGAAGAAGGACTCGAGCGCCTCCTTCACCAGCGTCTTCTTCAGGTTCGGGAAGTGCACGTCGACGATCGCCTGCATCGTGTCCTTGTCGGGGAACTTGATGTAGTGGAAGAAGCAGCGGCGCAGGAAGGCGTCGGGCAGCTCCTTCTCGTTGTTCGACGTGATCATCACCACCGGGCGATGGCGCGCGCGCACCAGCTGGCGCGTCTCGTAGACGTAGAACTCCATCCGGTCGAGCTCGCGCAGCAGGTCGTTGGGGAACTCGATGTCCGCCTTGTCGATCTCGTCGATCAGCAGCACGACCGGGCGCTCGGAGTCGAACGCCTGCCACAGCACGCCCTTGACGATGTAGTTGTGGATGTCCTTCACGCGCTCGTCGCCGAGCTGCGAGTCGCGCAGCCGCGAGACCGCGTCGTATTCGTACAGGCCCTGCTGCGCCTTGGTGGTGGACTTGATGTGCCACTGCAGCAGCGGCATGTCCAGCGCCGACGCGACCTCCTCGGCGAGCATGGTCTTGCCGGTGCCCGGTTCGCCCTTGATCAGCAACGGCCGCTGCAGCTGGATCGCCGCGTTGACCGCGAGTTTCAGGTCGTCGGTGGCGACGTAGGAAGCGGTGCCCTGGAAGCGCATGGTTTCGGGTTGTTCCGGATTTCGGGTTGCGAGCCCGTCGAGTATACGGGAAGGCACCGGCGTGGCCATCGGTGCGCGGCGGCCGCTGACCGCGCCTTCGGACCAGCCCCTTCGCCGGACGTGCCTTCTGACCGTTCCCTTCCGGTCGTTCGATAGAATCGGCCGGCCATTACTTCACACAGCAAGTACCTCACGCGCCACCGAACCGACATGTCCAGAACCAAGCTGCTCGCCGCCGGCCTGCTCGCCGCGCTGCTTCCGCTGCCGGCCATGGCCGAAGGCAGCGCCGAGGCAGGCCGGACCAAGATCTCGATGTGCGTGGGCTGTCACGCCATCCCGGGCTACAAGTCGTCGTTTCCCACGGTCTACCAGGTGCCGATGATCAAGGGGCAGAGCGCGAAGTACATCGAGGCGGCGCTGCAGGCGTACCGCAAGGGCGAGCGCAGCCATCCGACGATGCGCGGCATCGCGGCCGGGCTGAGCGACCAGGACATCGCCGACCTCGCCGCGTACTACGGCACCCGCTGATGCACGACCGCCCACGCGACCGCGAGACGACGATGAAGCCACATTCCCGTTCCCGCATCGGCCGCATCGCCGGCCTGTCCGGCGCGCTGGCGTTGTGCGTGGCGGCCGGTGCCGCCCAGGCGGCCGACCTCGCGCAGGGCAGGCAGAAGGCCGACGAGGTGTGCGCGGCCTGTCACGGCAAGGACGGCAACACGCCGATCGACCCGACCTACCCGCGGCTGGCCGGGCAGCATCGTGACTACCTCGAGCGCGCGCTGCTCGACTACCAGTCCGAGCAGCGCCGCAATCCGATCATGGGTGCGCAGGCCAAGCAGCTCTCGCGCGCCGACATCCGCAACCTGGCGGCGTTCTACGCCAGCCTGCCGGGCACGATGAGCCACAAGCGCTGAACGGCGCGCCGCGCCGGCTCGGTACGGGCCTCGCCCGGGGCGGATGCCGGCTCGACGCGAGGCCGTCAGCTCTGCACCGCAGCATGAGCCGTGGCCGTCGCGGCATGCCGCGCCGCTTCCCGTCGCCCGCACGCCCCCATCCGTCGCAGCGGCTTGGCGCGCGGCGCGCGTGCGCACCTACAGTGCGCCGGTATCCCAACGAAGGCATGCGGTCCGGGCGACATGGATCCCTCGACCTCGACCACGGAGCGGCACCGGCAGCGCGGCGTGACCACGGCCGAGCTGGCGGTCGTCTCGGCCATCGCGGCGACGCTGGTGGCGGCCGCGGCTCCGGATTTCTCGGTGTTCATCGCCAACGCGCAACTGCGTACCGCTTCGGAGAGCCTGCGCGGCGCGCTGCGTCTGGCGCAGATCGAGGCGATCAAGCGCCAGGCGCCGGTGGAACTGGTGCTCACCGACCAGATGCCGATCAGCGCGGCGGTGGAGCCGGCGCCCAACGGCCACAACTGGGTGGTTCGCATGCGCCTGCCCGACGGCGGGTTCGAGCTGATCCGGGCGTCGTCGGGCGCCACACAGGCGCCGCGCGTGCAGGTGCAGGCGCAGCGCGGCGTGTTCGCCTTCGATCCGTTCGGCAGGCTGCGCGCGGACTCGTTCGGCAATCCCGCGCCGGTGGACCGGCAGCGCATCGAGCTGGCCGACCGCGATGCGATCGGCCGGCTGCTGTGGGTCGTGGTGAGCCCGACGGGCTCGACGTCGAGCTGCGATCCACGCGCGTCGCAGGACGATCCGCTGCACTGCGGCTGAAGGGACGGCAACGGGCCGAAGCGTGTCGCGCGCCGCGCGTGTCGATATCCGTCCGCCAGCGGACCGGCACGCGCCGCGGGCGTCGCGGGATGTGCGATGATCGCGTCCGCGCCGCGCGCCGGGTTCTCCGGGGCGCAAGGATCGATTCCTTCCCGCGGGTTTCTCCAGATGCCGACCTTCGCCACCACCGATCTCTGCGACGCCCACGAAGACCGCCTGACCAGCGGCGAGCTGCGCGTGCTGCATCCCGCGTTCCGCCCGTTCGGACGACGCGCGCGCTTCGCGGGCGCGATCGCCACCGTGCGCTGCTTCGAGGACAACTCGATGGTGCGCGCCGCGCTCGA
>JADZBR010000254.1 GCA_020852035.1 Caulobacteraceae bacterium | reverse complement strand
TCGGAGCCCGGCTTCTTCTTCCTGGTCAACTCGGAAGGCAACGGGAACCTCAACCCGAACGCCAACGACCTGAACGACCCCTACTATGCGGACTTCAACCAGGAGAACCGCTACTACAACTTCGCCCTGAACCTGGGCACCGGAGCGGGCGAGGGCGCCGCCGACTTCGCGAACACCTACGCGGGCCTGTCGAACGCCGACGCCGTGTTCGTGGCCTATGAGAACATCGTCGGCACCGCCGCTGCCATCAGCGCCGGCATCGACCCGACCGCCGCGCGCGCCGACATCGTCGGCCGCTTCGACTTCTTCCGCGCGGTCGCCATCGAACGTGGCGGCATCGCCGACACCCCGGCCAACGCCGCGGCGATCGACCTGGCCGCCAAGGCCGTGATGGTCGCCTACCTGCTGAACGAAGCCTTCAAGGCCAGCGTCGGCAACCTGGTCGACTCCTTCGAGCGCTTCCTGCTCGACCTGGGCGTCGACGGCGACGCGACCTTCGGCTCCGACGTCATCGGCGCCTATCCGGGCGCTGACGCCAACATGGAGTTCACCCTCACCTCGGGCGCCGACGCCGGCGCGGCCTTCACCGGCGGTTCGGGCGACGACACCTTCTTCGGCACCGAAGACACCCTCACCTCCACCGACATCCTGAAGGGCGGCGACGGCGACGACCAGCTGATCATCGCCACCTCGGGCGGCTCGGACGTGGTGCTCGCCGGCTTCGACACCGAGAGCATCGAGAAGTTCCAGCTGACCTCGGACGCCGGTTCGACCCGTCTCGACGTGTCGGGCGCCGAAGACCTGCAGTCGATCGTCAACACCAACTCGTCCAGCGACGTGACGCTGACGGGCATGGTGCCGACCATCGCCGTGACCATCGAGAACACCACCCAGGATAACGGCGGCGGCTCGGTCAACACCAACATCCAGTACATCGCCTCGGCCACCGCCGGCGACAACACCCGCCAGCAGATCACCCTGATCAACGTCATCGACCCGGTGTTCGAAGTCGGTCAGACCGCCATCTCGCTGACCGGCAACGCCGACAACGTCGAGATCATCGACCTGATCTCGGCCGGCAATAAGGAAAACATCCTCACCAACCTCGACAGCCTTTCGCTGGACGAAGTGACGGTCGCCGGCAACGCCGACCTGACGGTGCAGGCGGTGGGCTTCGACGCCGCGGCCAACGTCTTCAACGCCGCCCAGCTGACGGGCGACCTGGACGTCACCTTCAACACCTCGGGCGTCAACGACGTGGCCGCCACCGGCGGTTCGGGCGACGACCGCTTCGACTACCAGGCGGGCTTCGACGCGGGTGACTCCGTCGACGGCGGCGCCGGCACCGACCATCTGGTGCTGAACGTCGACACCGGCATCGAGCAGGGCTACGACGACGATGGCGACGCCGCCAACCCGGCGCGCGGCACGGCGACCAACGTCGAGATCGTCACCCTGGCGGCGGGCTCGTTCGACCAGTCCATCAACATGGCCAATCTCGGCGCGGCGCTGACGACCTTCAACGTCAACACCGGCGTGAACGGCAGCGTGTTGCTGGCGAACCTGCGCTCGACCACCACCGTCGTGGTCGACCACAACGTCGCCAACCTGAACGGCGACCACCTGACCGTCGACTTCCTGGGCGACACCTCCACCGACGCCCTGAACCTGACGATCAACAACCTCGGCGGCGGGGGCACCGGCGACGGCCTCCTGACGCTCGCTGATGACGACATCGCCAACAACCCGGACGACGACTCGCTCGACGTCCTGAACCTCGTCATCAACGACGACGCGGCGGGTGGCGAACTGGTGCTCAGCCTCGAGGACCTCGACAACCTGGCCACCTGGAACATCTCCGGCGACGCCGACCTCGACGCCGACAGCGGCGCCGGCGACACCGGCGCCCTGGCGACGGTGAACGGCTCCACCTCCACCGGCAACATCGACCTGACCGACGTGACCTTCGGCTGGAGCCTGTTGAACGGTCGGGGCATCTCGATCACCACCGGCTCGGGCAATGACACGATCGGCACGAGCGCCGGCTCGATCGCCACGGCCTCGCTGATCGGCAACGACACCATCTCGACCGGCGCTGGCGCCGACGTAGTCTGGTCCGGCCTCGGCGCGGACAACGTCAGCCTCGGCTCGGGCACCGACTTCGCCCACGGCATGCAGGGCGACGACGTCCTCGACGGCGGCGATGGCAACGACACCCTGGTCGGCGGGTTCGGCCTCGACACCCTGACGGGTGGCGCGGGCGCGGACACCTTCACCTACAACCTGATCGCCGAATCCCAGGGCGTCGACGTCGACGTGATCACCGACTTCCAGTCGGGCGTGGACGTGATCAACCTGCTGGCGGCCCTGCAGGCGGCCAACCCGCTGGTCATCGACTCCAGCGACGTGGCCTTTGTCGGCGTCGCCACCACCTTCGGCAACGCGGTCACCGAACTGACGGCCGGCGGCGGTGTGGAGGCGGTGTTCGTGCAGAACGCCAACCCGGGCGTGCCCGGCGCCGGTATCCTCTATGTCGACGTGAACGGCGATGGGAACATCGACACCGCTCAGGACATGGCGATCCAGCTGAACAACGTCTCGACCATCACCGCGGCGGACATCCAGGCCACCTTCGTGCCGGTCACCTTCACGGCGGCCCAGCCGGCGTTCGACACCTCGGCGCCGGCGACCAGCGAGGAAGGCAACGTCACCCAGAACAACGTCAACGACGGTATCTACACCACCTGGGCGTTCCTGGCGGGTTCGACGGTCGACGGTGGCGACACCGACGCCACGCCGGAACTCGACATCCTCAACGTCACCGACGTGGCGACCGGCGGGGATCTGGACTTCTACGCGTTCAGCATCTCCAACATCGACCGCCTGAACCTGCGTGGCGGCACCACCGCCCTGGTGACGGCGCCGGACATTGACGACCTGGTCATTAACCTCGGCCCGGCGGGCGGCATCGTCGCCACCGACGGCGGCGCGGACAACCAGACGGTCAACGGTTCCAACCTGGCTGCTGACGACGTGACCCTGAACGGCACGACGGACTCGGCGAACACCCGCGGTGGTAACGACAACATCACCATCGCCGGCATTACGTTCACCGGCTCGGTGAACGGCGGCGACGGCGCGGACAACGTTGACCTGGCCAACGCCGCCAACATTGTCGGCGCGACGTTGAGCAACGTCGAAACGCTGACCTTGCTTGCCAACACGGCGACGATCTCGGTCGCGCAACACGCGGCGTTTGTCGGAGCGAACCTCATTGCGGGTGCGGCTGCGAACACCTTGACGGTTGTCGGCCCTGGCTCGATCGTGGCGGATGGCGATGTGGAGAACTATGTGCTCGCCGACAGCGGCCCGCTGGTGGACGACGCTCAGAACTTCACTCTGCACGTGAACACGGACTCCGTGAACGCGGGCGACGGCGATGACACCATCCAGAGCAACCTGGCGGCCTACGCCACGGTGACTGTGAATGGCGGCGCCGGCACCGACACCTTCCGTGTCAACGTCAACTCCGATCTGGCGACTGTGTCCTTCAGCAACATGGAGACGCTGTCGCTCGCCGGTGGCATCACTGGCGACATGTCGGCGGCTCAACACGGGAACTTCTCCGCCGGTGTTGAAGATTTCTCCAGCACGCTGGACATCACCGGGCCGTTGAACGACACGACGTTCGACATCAGCAGGTACAACCTCGACCAGGGCGGCAGCGTCTCCGATACGATCAACGTCGGTGCGGATGGGACGAGCATCTTCGCTTCCGGCGCGGCGGCGGACGCCTTCACTGTCAATGGTCGTGCCTCCACGTACATCCAGGGCGGCGCCGGCAACGACACCTTCGCTCTGACGAACGATACGAACACCGAAATCGATACCGGCGCGGGCATCAACACCGTGACCCTGACTGGTTCGAGCGGCGTTCATATCGACAACGAAGGCACGACCAACCTGACGATCAACGGGACGGTCACTGGCACCATCCACACTTTGATCGGCGGCACCGTCTACAACATCACGTTGAACAACGGCTCCGACATCACTGGCGTGGACTTCGACGGCAACTATGTCCCGGCGACCGACTCGATCACCTTCCAGTCGGGTGGCACCTTCACGATGAGCGATGTGAACTACGACACCCTCATCGCCGACGCCCAGACGGCCGCTGGTGACGAGACGGTTCGCATCAGCGATGTCGCCAGCATCACTGCCGACACGACGCTCGGCAACGAGATCGAGAACTACGTGTTCCTCAACAACACTGGTCCGAACTCGTTCACCATCGACCTCGCTTCGGCGGCCAATGTCGACTACGACCTCGACATGACGGCGGGCGGCACCGATACGATCAACATCGCCAACACCTTCGATGCGAACGTGAACAACGCCAGCCTCGACGTTACCGGCTTCACTGCCGGGGTCGGCGGCGATGTGATCGACTGGGATAACGGGGCCGTCGAACTCGACGCCTTCTTCCAGTCGGTGCCGGCAGCTAGTGGCGGCGTTCTGGCGGCGGGCGAAGGCTCGATCGTTGAGGTTACCGGTGCCTCGATCATCGCGGCCTCGTCGACAGACGTGACCGCGGGCGGCGCTGTCGAAGCGGCCATCGCTGCGGCGCTCGGTGATGTGAACAACGGTGGTCTGGCAAACGGTCAGGACATCGGCGTGATCCTCTATGACGCCGCGGGCACCGCCTACCTCTATGCGGTGAACGTGGCCACGGCGAGCGATGACCTGATCGTCACCGACTTCGAAGTCGAACTGATCGGCACCTTCAATGGCGTCGGCGTCAACAGCTTCGACGGCACGAACTTCATCTAAGCGGTTCGCCGCCTGGACGAAGTCCGGTTCTAAGCGTACGGCGGGGGGCCTTCGGGTCCCCCGCTTCTTTTTGGCCCCCTCTCAAGCGGAGCTTCATGCCCATGTCCCTTCCCACCATCATGCTCGACCGCGTGGCCAACGTCAGCGTGCACGGCGGCATCGTCCGCGTCGGCTGCAACGCCATCGGCCCCGACGGCCAGGAGACCCCCAACGGCGTCCTGCTCATCCCGGCCGGCACCGCCGGCCCGGTGGTCACCGCCCTGGTCAAGATGCTGCAGGATCTCGCCGCCCAGCAGCAGGCGCGCCTGACCGAGAAGCCGACGCCGCAAGCCTAAACCTGAATCTAGCAGTGGCCCGCGGCGCTCGCCGCGGGTCACCAGCTTATTGAAAACACGGGCATTTCTTCGAGGCGCACAAATTTGATGCTCGCCTCCTACGGGAATGCGCTATGGCGAAGGAGAGGGACGCGTTAACGATCTTGGGGTGGCGCTGAATGACCAGATTGCCGAAATCGGCAAACGGATCCGCCAGCGACGCCGTATGCTGGATATTCCTCAGCGGGCGCTGGCCGACGCCGTGGGCGTGACCTTCCAGCAGATTTCCAAATACGAGACCGGCACCAACGAGCCCTCGGTCCTGGTGTTGGCCCGCATCGCTCAGGCGCTCGAGGTGCCGATGGAGCAGTTGCTGCCCGCCGCCCTCGGCGAAGCCGAAACTCCGGCCGCCGCAGCGCCGCCGCCTGCCGCTCGCCGGGCGGGCCGCCCGCACCCTCCGGAACCGAAGCGGCCCCGGCTGTCGGCCTTGGTCAGGCCCGGCCGGCCTCCTGGACCGCGCATATGATGTGATAGAGCGAGCTGGCGGGGGAGGCTTCTGTGACGAAGCGCCCGTCCGCCAGCCGCCGATCCCACCACAATCCGCGCGTCGGATGGTCCAGGTAGCCCTGGAGCGCTTGGATCGGGGCCCCAACGGCGCCCGCTCGCTCCGCATCTGAAGAGAGGATGGCGCGAGCCTTCACCCATTCGGTCTGCGGCCAAAGCCGTGCGGTGGCCTCGACTGGCGTGGACTCCTCGGTGATCGCGTCCGTGGCGACGCCGTTGCGCGGATCGACCCCGCGCTCGCCCATGGCCAGGAGCCGGACGGCCGCCTGGGATGCTCGCGCATCACTCCGCCGCGCGCCATAACGTGTGAGCAACCAGGCCCATTCGAATTGATGCCCCGGCTCCACCCGAGCCCCATCCGCGCCTGGGGCGGGTCGCCATTCCTCGTCGAAGAATTCCAGCAGGGCGCCGGTGCGCGGTTGAATGAAGCGGGCGAGGGCGAGTTCAGCGATCTCGTCGGCCAGCTGCTCCCACGCGGGCTCGCCGGTGGTTTCGGCCCAGGCCAGTGAGGCCTCCAGCATGTGCATGTGAGCGTTGGACTGTTGCGGATGCGGGCCCGCGCCTTCTCTGAAGCCGGCGATCGGGTGGCGCAGCGCCTGTAGGGCGCTCCGCAGATCCGCCGCGCGCGCGGCGCAGTCGTTCGCCATCCCGGGCACGGCTTGAGCGGCCGCGGCCAAAGCAAGCAACACGAAGGCCTGGTCGTAGACGAACGCCGCCTCGTCGGCCGGCGCGCCGTTGATCTCGACCAGCGTGCGGTAGAGCCCGTCCGCTCGGCGATAGCGGGTAAGGAGGAAATCCATCCCATGCTCCATCGCCCTCTTCCAGGGGCCCTCCCAACCCATCAGCCCGGCGGTGGCGTAACTGAACGCTTGGCGAGCCTGCACGCGGATGCGCTTGCGCGCGCCGGTGGGCGCGCCTCCAGGGGTTAGGGTTTCATGGAAGCCGCCGTGGGCGGTATCCGCGCCCAGCGTCCACCAAGCCGGCAGGGCGGAGTCGAACAGCCAATCGCGAAGAGCGCTGGCGTCGGACGAAGGATGGGGGAGCGTTGACGGCAAGCCGCCTCCAAGGCGTCGGGCCGGACGGCGGCCGGACCCGAAGCGCCGCAGATTGCGCTAGTGGAGCGTGGCCGCGCCGCGGGGCGGAAGGGACATTTCCTGTACCGCCATGATCGCGCCGGTCAAGCTGATCGCCGCGCGGCGTAGGGCCGCCTCCTGGATATCGCCTTCGTGCTGCAGAATCAGAGTCTGAAAGACATCCTCCAGCTTGCGCGCGTCGAGAAGGGTCAGCATCTCCGCGCCGAACTCGCTTATCCGCAGGATATGACCCGACTGTGTGGCGGCGAAATTCATCACAGGTTCCTTGAACATGCTGATTCGGGCAGCTTTGCGTTCATCCTCCAGGCGAAAACTTACGGGATCGTTGCCAAGGCGTGCTTAGAACCGATCCCGCGCCAGGGGTAACGCGTGGGCGCGCAGGTCGGCTGCGTGGTCAGTTGGTGAGATAGTTTGTCGCGGGCGCGAAGAGGGCGCGTGACGGCCCTTGTTCCGACAGAAATCAGCGCTTTTTGGCGTATCGCCGAGGCTGCGTGGGCGTCGCCCCGGCGGATCTGGATAGCTGTGTATCATCGCCTCCGCACCGACCGCGGCGGGCCTAGACGAAAGGGCGGTGAATGGCCGAGCCCCAGACCTTCAACGTGAAGGACTTCGGCGCCAAGGGCGACGGGTCAACCCTCGATACCGCCGCCATCCAGGCGGCGTTGGACGCGGCCTATGCGGCGGGCGGCGGGGTCGTCTACATCCCGGCCGGGGTCTACCTCGTCCACTCGCGCACCGGCGACGCCTCCGATGGCGCCCTGCAGATTCGCGACAACGTCACCCTCGCCGGCGAAGGCATGGGCGTGTCGGTGCTGAAGGTGCGCGACGGCGAGGACAACAAGATCACCGGCGTGGTTCGCACCCCGGCCGGAGAAGTCACCCACGACGTGGTCATTCGCGACCTGACCATCGATGGCAACCATCAGAAAAATTCGGGGGATATCGACGGCTTCTTCTGTGGCGTCGAACCCGGCTCGCCCGAATACGACTACAATATCCTGGTCGAGCGCGTGGAGATCATGAATGTCTCGCGCTACGCCTTCGACCCGCACGAGCAGACCAAGAACCTGACGATCCGTGACAGTGTCGCCCACCACAATCTGGGAGACGGCTTCACCATCGACTTCTGCTCGGATGTGATCTTGGAGAACAACGTCGCCTACGCCAACGGGCGCTACGGGTTCAACATCGTCACAAGCAGCCACGACGTCCTGCTGAAGAACAACGTCGCTTATGACAACGCCCTTCACGGCATCGCCATCCAGAAGGGCAGTGAGGACCGGCCGTTCATCTATGACGTCAAGATCGAGGGCGGCGCGGTCTATGACAACGGCCGCTATGGCATCGAGATCAAGCTCTCCGAGAAGGTGACCGTCGAGGGAGTGGAGATTTATGGCAACGCGTCCGGTGGCGTCTCGATCTTCGGCGCGCAGGACAATCTGATCACCGGCAACTGGATTCACGACAACGGCGGCGCCGGTGTGCGCATCCACGAATACGACGACCGGGAGGGAACGCAAGGCACCGACAAGCTGTGGGCGGCGAGCGGCAATACGGTAACCGACAACCGTATCGACGGTCACGCCATCGCGGTGATGGAGGAGTCCGATTCCAGTTTCGGCAACGCTTCCTACTTCAATCTGTCGACCGGATCGACGGTCGGCATCGGGCTTCTGCCGCTGTCGGACTCATCTGGCAGCACCAACACCGTCTACGTCGGATACCTCGGCGGGACGGTCTCGCCCCCGCTCGATCCTGCGCTGGGGCTCTATTTCGAGAACATCCTGCGGACCGACGACACCCCGGGCGCTCTGCAAATCGCCCAACAGCTGGCCGACGGGGATATTTCGATCTCCATGGCGCTCGCCCTCACTGTGGAGTTGGCGGACGGCACCACATCGGTGGCGACGATGAGCTACGAGTTTTTCACCGGTCGCACGCCGACGGCGGCTGGGCTGGATTTCCTGGTCGATCCAGAGGGACCGAACGGCAACAACCTCAACTCGGACTACTACCAGTTTTTCAACACTGAGAACCGGTTCATCAACTTCGCGGTCAATCTCGGACGCGTCGGCGAAGGTCAGGCCGGGTTCAACGAAACCTACGGCGCGCTGACCTTCGCCTCGGCGGCCAAGGCCGCCTACGCTGAAATCTTCGGAGGCGTTCCCACAGACGAAAAGATCAACGAAATCCTTGGCGCGCCGGTGCAGATCGGCGGCCAGAGCGCGACGCGGGCGGACTACTTCTACGCCTATGGCGGCGACGACCTAGGGGCGAAGGCGGCGATGGTCGGCTGGCTGCTGGCTGAGGCGGCTAAGGCCAACCTTGGCATGTATGCTCAGTCCAACTCGGCCTATCTGACCGACTTGGCCGACGGCGGACCCTACAACGTCGATCTGATCGGGGTGTACGGCAGCGAGGACTTCGCGTTTCCGACCTAGGACTTGGCGATGGATCGGGCGGCGGTCGCGGCGGCCTGCAAAGCCTCGCCCTGCGTGAGCTCAGCGCCGCTGGCGGCGGCCGCGCCATCCAGATCAATCAGCCGCCAGAGCCAACGGCCGTCGACGACGTGGTCCAGGCAGACCGCGAAATCGCCGAGCGCCGGCGCTGCGCCGACCGCCAGTTCGGTCGAGATCTGGATGTTCATGAGCCACCCCTCGGCGGAGACGCCCCTTTTCCTGCAACCGCCAGGCCAGCGAGACGCAATGCA
Organism: Caulobacteraceae bacterium; assembly: GCA_020852035.1. Taxonomy (GTDB): domain Bacteria; phylum Pseudomonadota; class Alphaproteobacteria; order Caulobacterales; family Caulobacteraceae; genus Phenylobacterium. The sequence goes on along the minus strand of JADZBR010000254.1, from coordinate 12,984 downwards.
TCCAGGAGCGGCTTGACCCGCTGGTCGTCAGTGCGCGGGACGATCAGCACAGAATCGCTCGTCGCCACCACGATCAGATCCTTGACCCCGGAGGCGGCGATCAGCGGGCCCTCGCTGCGCAGGTAGCAGTCCTGGGCCTCGTGGGCGAAGGCGTCGCCCACGGTGATGTTGCCAGCTTCGCTCCGTTCTCCGATGTCCCAAAGGGCCGACCACGCTCCCACGTCAGTCCAGCCGATGTCAGCCGGCACCACGGCGGCGGCGGCCGTGCGCTCCATCACCGCATAGTCGATGGAGATCGAGGGGCTCTGGCTCCAGGCCTCGGGGTCGAGACGCAGGAAGTCGGCGTCCTCGTCGGCGGCCGCGACAGCGCTGCGCGCCGCCTCCAGGACTTTAGGCTCCAGCCGGGCCAGCTCATCGACATAGGCCGCGGCCGGCAGCAGGAATATGCCGCTGTTCCAGGAATAGAGGCCGCTGTCGAGGTAGTCCTGGGCGCGTGCCGCATCGGGCTTTTCGACGAAAGCATCGACCTTCCATACGCCGGCCGCTTCGGGCAGGTACGCGCCGCGCCGGATGTAGCCATAGCCCGTCGCCGGGTAGGAGGGCGTGATCCCGAAGAGCACAAAAGCGCCCGCTCGCGCCGCTCGCTCGCCGATGTCCAACGCTCGCAGGAAGGCGAGTTCGTCACGCACCACATGGTCGGCCGGCATGATCAGGATCAGGGCGTTAGGATCGTCGCGCAGAGCGACCAAGGCCGCGGCGGCGCAGGCCGGAGCGGTATTGCGGCCCTCAGGTTCCAGTATGATGCGCGAGACCTCTGCGCCGCAGGCCCGCAGTTGCTCGGCGATCACAAACCGATGGTCCGCATTGCCGACCACCACGACCGGCGCGAAGCGCCGATCACCGCTGGTCCGCAGCGCGGTTTCCTGCAGCATGGTGCGGTCCGTCACCAGCGGCAGGAATTGTTTGGGGCTGCCTTCGTGCGACAGCGGCCACAGGCGCGAGCCCGCCCCACCCGAGAGGATGACCGGGACAATGCGGGAACTCATGTCTGGCGACCTCTCAACGTCGACGAAACCGCCGCGGACGAGCGCGGCTCACGGCCTGCGCCGCTGAGCAGCGTCAGGTTGCCGCCCAGGGCGGTGAAGGCGAACGGCCTCAAATCCTGCATCCGACCGCGCCAGCGGTTGCGCGCAGGAAAGCGTCGATCGTAGAGCTCAAGCCAGGCGATCTGGTGCGGGGCGAAGGGCGTTCCGTCTTGGCCGAGCGGTTCTTGCGGGCTGCCGGCCAAGCGCTCGATCTGGCGAGGATCGTCGAGATTGGCCAGGGTGAAGGCGACCAGTCGGTGCAGGGCCCCGTCGCCGCCGCGATAGAGGTCGCGTCCATTGCGCGCGCTGATCTCGGCCAGCATCACCAGCGGCCCGGTGGCGTAGGCATGGTAATACAGCGCGCGCTTGCCACGATCCAGCTCAAGCGGCAGGGCTCCGAGCTCGGTGACATGCCCTATGCCGGACCAACAGGCGTCCATGCCCCACTCGAAAATGTTGCGGTCGCGGGACGCCAGGCCAGCGGCGGCGGCGGCCAGGCCGGCCCAGTAGCGGTGGTTATTGCGGGTTGAGTTCCGGTCGACATCGGCGGAACTGTAATGGTCGACCAAGGCGGAGGCGGTGGTCCGCAACCAGTCGGCGATGAGGCCCAGATCCTCATCTTCCAGGTCCAGCGCGGGGCGAATCTGCAGGAAGGCCAAGCCAGCAGCTGAGAGCGTCGTCGAGCGGTTCAACTGGGCCGGAACCGAACGGATCTCGCTTAGGGCCCCAGCCTTGGCCCAGGTCCTCAAATGCCCAGCGGCCTCGCTGGCGGCTTTCAGGTTCTGGCCGCCGGAAGCCACGAACCGGTTGGCCAGGCGAACGACCGCCTCGGAGAACTGCCGCAGGGGCGCGACACTCTGCTCATAGTCAGCGTCGCGGTCGGGATCCACGATCGAGCGGGTCTCGTCACTGGCCTCGTAGCGCGAACGGTTGTCGAGCGACACCACCGGCTCGATCACATCGTCGGGCGTGCGCGCCCGCGTGTATTCGGAGACCGAAACCGGGTCGAAGGGGGGCGCGAACGCAAGGTCGCTGCGGGGATTCCAGTAGCCGCCCATGGTCAGCGCTGCGCCGCCGATCGCCGAAACGCTCAGCAGGTGTCTTCGAGATAGAACGCCTGCCGAATCCACCTCTAGAACCGCCGCCGCACGCTGACGCCGATCCGGTTGTTGTCTCGCTCCCGGAAGGGATCATTGGAGTTGATGTCGAGCCGTGAATACTCAAGGCGCAGCACGGTCTGGCGCAGGATCACCGCCTCCAGTGCGGCCCCGAAGCGCCAGCGGTCGTCCTCGCGGCGATCGATCCGGCCATTGCCGAACAGACTGTCGTCATCGAACCGCACATGACGGTAGTTGCCAAATACCTCAAGGCCGTAGACGGAGCGCTCTGTGGCGCCCAGTCGCCATCCGTAGGCGCCGCCCAGACCGTAGGACCAGGAAGCGCGCTCGGCCAGCTCGGCCTCGTCCGTGCCGATCTCGATGGAGACGGCGGGACCGAACCCGCCAGCCTGCCGCGAGGCGGTAAGTTCGGCGCGGTGGCGCCAGCCATCGTACTCGTTGCGAGTGTCGTTGCGGTGGAAGAGGCTGTAGCTTCCCAGCACCCGCCAGTCGCCGAACCGGCGGCCGTATTCGGCGTAGACGCCGCCGTCATCATAGAGCCAGTCGCCGCCGCGCCATGTGGCGCCAGCCAAAACGCCCCCAGTGAAGATCGCATCATTGTCCCCGACGCGCAAAACCGGGCCGGCGCGCAGGGTCAGGCTCAGCCGGTCGAGATCCTCAAGGTCCGACTGCTTGACGAAGGCAAGGCCGCCCAGCACCCGCAGGTAGTCATAGTCGTCCGTCAGGCGACGGCGATACTCGACCGACGCCAGGAGGCTGAGGGCTGTATCCTCGAAGTCTTGGTCGGGCGGATAGGGCAGGTCCTCGTCTTCGCCGCGGATCGCCGCGGTTTCAGCCGGTGCGTTGCTGTCGTAAACCAGGCCGGCCTGCACATAGCCGCGGATCATATTCAGGGGCGTATCGGCGGCGATGGCCTCCAGCGAGCGCTTGGCGAGTTCGGCCACGCTGTCGTCGGCAGGCGCCGCCGCCACGCCTTGCGCCAGTTCACGCGCGGGACGGAAGTCGTCGCGGCCCCGGTAGAGCGCCGACTTGCGCAAGGCGGCGCGCTGGCGCCACGCGGGAGGAACCTGGTCGTCGTTGATGATCGCATCATAGGCGGCGAGAGCCTGGCTGCCCCGGCCGGCGGCGCGCAGGCCGTCGGCCTCAGCCAGTCGGGTGCGGGCCAGCGACACTTGCTGGCGCTCACGAATGGTCGCTTCGGTAGCCCGAACGCGCTCGGTCGATTGCGGGGTCATGCCTTCCGGAGGAATCTGCTGCACGGTCGCAAGAGCTTCGTCGAAGCGTTCGGCGCGTGAGAGATCGTCAGCGATATCCAGGCTCACGCGGACGCGCACGTCCGCGCTGGCCTGGGGATGGCCTTGTAGCGCCGCGCGACGGGTGCCCGCGGCGCCGACGAAGTCGCCGGCCTGACGTTGAGCATCTGCCGGCGCGGTGGCTTCCATCAGGGCGACGTCCCGCTCGGTCTGGACCAGCCGGTCGCGCAGGACATCGGCGCGCTCGTTGAGACGGTCCGACGAGGCGGGACCCGCCGCGTTCAGCCGCGCCCGCGCCTCATCGGTCGCCTGTCGTTGCAGGGCCAAGGCCGCCAGCCGTAGATTGACCCGGGAATAAAAATCTGGCCGCACGGGGCAAGGATGGGTGAGCAGGGCCTGAAAGGCCCGCTCGCCCGCGGCCGGGTCGCCGGCGCGCACCAGGGCCTCGGCCGAGTCGTAGGCCGCTTCGCCGACCGCGGCGTCGCGGTCCCACGCGGCGGCGGCGGCATAGTATGCCCCCTGCTCGCCCAGTCGTGGAGTCGCGGGGGCGCGGGCGACCTCGTTGGCCAATTCGATGGCGCGCTCATATTGACCCTGTCGGGTCAAAGCCCGGGCAAGACGCAGCTTGGCCCGCTGGGAATCGTCACCCATCCGTGGATAGCGATTGATCAGGCGCTGATAGCCCGTGACAGCCTCTTCGAGGCGCCCCTGATCATAGGCCTGATCGACCACCGCAAGCGCGCGCGCCTCGGGCGAGCGGGGCGCGGTGGCCGCGCCGGAGGTTGGCGAGGGCGGCGAGGTCGGACGGGGCGGACACGCCTGCTGAGCTCGCGCCGCGCCCGAGGCGAGCAGCAGCGACGCCAGCGTCAGGCCGAAAAGGCTGCGAGACCCCACCATTAGACCCCCCTTTTGTCTTGGTTAGAAGTGCGGTGCGTTGATACGCACTGTCGCCGGTTGGCCGAGGAGAGACAACGGCGGCGCGTCCGTAAACTTGACGCGCACCACGCTGTTAAACGCCGCTTCGCGCCCGCCGTTGGCGAAGGCCTGGGACATCTTGGGCAGAACGACGCGCTCAACCCTTGCCCGCTGGGGTTGGCGCGAGCCGTAGAATTCAACCATCGCCACGTCGCCCGCCTTGATGCGCGCGGCCTTGTTGAGCGGCACGAGGAACTCGCCTTCGAGCGTGGCGCTGGCCGGCACCAGCTCGACCAGCTTGGCGCCGGCGGCGACGAAGGCGCCGTCATCAACCACCACCGATCCTACCAAGCAATCGCAGCCGGCCGTCAGGCTGGCGACCTCGCCGGTCGGGGTCTGAATGGTCCCAAGGACGGTTCCAGGCTGGACGCGGGCGCCGGCGGAAGCGTTGATCGAAGCAAGACCGGCCGCTGGCGCGGTGGCCGCGATCGCCTCCCCGCCGGCCAGGAACCCGTCGGCGCGGACGATGAAAAGGCGGCTGTAGAGGTTGAAGGCCAGGAGGCCGACCAGCGCGACGCCGGCCACCCACAACAGGGCCAGAGCGACGAGATTGCGCGTAACAATCGCCTTGTTGCTTCCGGTCTCCGCCGCCTTGAGCGCCCGTGCGCCGGTGAAGTTCTCGCGTTTGGTGATCGCCAGGATGTCGCCTGAGCTGACGATTTCGCCGCTCATGTACGCGCCGACCACATACTGCAGCAGCGCGAGCTGTTCCGGTTCAAGCTCGATCAGCACCAACCCGGCGTCGCCGGTGCGGGCGTTGACGTGACGCACCTCGCCCGAGACGTTGATTTCGAAGGAGAAGCCGTCGAAGCGGAACAGCAGCGCCATCTGGATGATCTGGCCGACGCTCGGCAGCGGATCGAGGCCTCGGACCCCGATGCCGGCGACCGACCAATCAAAGGCGGTGTATTCATCGCGACCGATGCGCACCATGAGCGGGGCGCGGACGCGGACGTGCTGCCGCTGCGTGGAGGCTTCGTGGATGATTCTGAGAGTCATGCGCTTACCGCGTTCAAGAGAAGTGCCAGATCACCGAGCGAGGCGTCGAATACCCCGACGACGTAGGCGATCAGCGCGACGAAGGACGAAACGGCCACGATATGCATCGAGAAGGAGCTGGCCCGGATCAACTGCGCCCGAAGGCTTCCCAGGTTTCGGACCGCTTGGGTCTTCTGACGTGTCCATTTCTGGCGATCGAGACGAAAGATCACGAATGTCTTGATCAGTGAGCCATAGATTTGGTTGAAGTAGAGAAGGAATGGATACCGCCAGCTGACGTCTGAGCGCGCCGCGAATAGCGATAGCGTCTGTAAAAGCCGGGTGATGGCGATCCAGTAGATATAGATGAAAGCCGCGATGGGCGTGACGAACAAGGCCAGGAGGATCGCGCCGACCGGGCCGATCAGCGAGGTCCACATGCTGATCCGCTGGTCGAGGATCGCCCACCAGACAAAGAGCCCGATGCGCCGGGGGCCCACCGCGGCCGCGCGGCCGTTGGTGCGCAACATGTTGCCGAACCAGCGGATCATCAGGGTGGGCGAGGTGCGAAAGAAGTTCGGGTCCGGCGGCGTCTCCAGCGTCAGGATGCGCGCGTCCGGCACATAGAGCATCTCGCGCCCGGACGTGATCACATAGTACCAGGACGTCTTGTCGTCGCCGGTTAGGAACTGAAAGCGGCCCAGCCGCCAGTGATCGACGCTGTCACGCTCCATCATGGCGATGAAGTCGGGACGAGTGACCACAGATGCTCGGAAAGCCGACATGCGCCCTGTGAGTGTGAGCACACGTTTCGATAGGGCGATCGAGGACATGTGGATCTGCCGCTGGGCGAAGCGCAGGCTGTACCAGTCGCGGAATAGGTCGGGCCCATCAACCGCACAGACTTCGTCAGTGGTTAGCGCGTCCATCTTCGGTCGAAGCTTGAAGAACGGCAGGGTCTTGAGGAGCAGGCCCTTGTCCAGCACGGTGTCGCCATCGATCACCGCGACAACATCGTCGGGGTTGGGGCGCATCATCGAGATCACCCGGAAGCCCTGCGCCAGAGCATCGCGTTTTCCGGTGCCGGCGATACGGATGAACGACAGTTTCACACGCTCGGGGGGCGCCATGGCATGGAACAGGTGCTTGATCAGCCGCTGGTCGCACATCTCTACGATGGAGCAGACCAAGGTCGTCGGCGCGCCGCAGTCGATCGCCTCGCGGATGGCGGCCCGATAGACGCCAAGGGTGGTTTCGGTGTCGATGCGAAAGCTGGTGAGCAGCAGGTAGACATGCTTAGGCATGCCGTCAGAGCCCAGGGCGTCCGCTTGCCGCCGCAGGCTTGGAAACACCAATTTGGTGTAGACCAAGAACCGGACGAAGTGGGTCATTCCCCAGCCGTAGCGCCAGAGCGCAATGACGCCAAACGCCAGCAGATAGCCGCTAGATTGCGGATCCCACCACGCGTGCGGCGCGGCCACTCCCACCGCGGCCACCGCCAAGGCGTATAGCGCCAGCCCCCACATACCCCTTCACCCCGCTTGGAGGCCTCGCCTCACCAGCACAGGCCGACGTAGTTCTCGCCGTTGGTGCGTGCGTCCTTGTCGAGGCGCACGAAGTCGACGATCAACTGGTCGGGCCTGGCGGCCTGCAGGACATTCTGGAAGTTCGGGTCGGAGTTGCCGACCACCAGGATATCGGCGTGTTCACCGATGTCTTCCAGCGAATCCACCAAAAGCCCGGCCAGGTGCGGCAGGTGCGTGCGAACATAGCTCAGATTGGCGCCGGAAAGGGCGGTGTAGCTCACCGATTCGTCATAGATGCGGACATCAAAGCCCTTGCCGTAGAGTCGCTCGGCGATCTCCACGAGAGGCGACTCGCGAAGGTCGTCGGTGCCTGCCTTGAAGCTCAGGCCTAGCATGCCGACCTTGCGCTTGCCCGAACGGGCGATCAGGTCGAAAGCCCGGCTGATCTGATTGGTGTTGGAAGCAGCCACCGCGTCGAGCAGCGGCGTGGCGATCTCCATGGAGCGCGCCTTGTAGCGTAGGGCGCGAAGATCTTTCGGCAGACACGAGCCGCCGTAGGCCATACCCGGCTTCATATAGGCCGGGGAAATGTTCAGCCGGTGATCAGCGCAGACCGCCGCCATCACCTTGTGACCGTCGATGCCCGTCGCCTGGGCGATATTGCCCACCTCGTTGGCGAAGGTGATCTTCACAGCATGGCAGCAGTTGTTGGCGTATTTGATCGCCTCGGCGGTCTGAACATCGACCACGAACTCCTGAGCGGTCAGGCGCTGATTGATCTTTCGCAGACGCTCAAGGGTCAGCTCGTCCATCGCCCCCAGCACGATCACCGCCGGATCACGGTAGTCATGAATGGCGGTCGCCTCGCGCAGGAACTCCGGATAGTAGGCGATCCCGAAATCCACGCCCGCCGTCTTGCCGCTGGCCTGCTCAAGGGCCGGGATCACCACCGTGCGCATCGAGCCGGGGAGCATGGTGGAGCGCATCACGATCGAGTGGAACTCGTCCTTCTGCGCCAAGGCCGCGCCGATTTCTTCGGCCACCGCCTTTACATAGCTGAGGTCCAGATCGCCGCTCGGCCGGCTCGGCGTGCCGACGCAGACGATCGACAGATCACTGTTGGCGATGGCTTCCGCACAGCTCGTGGTGGCGCTGAGAAGCCCGTTCTCCACGCCCTTGCGCAATAGCTCAGGCAGGCCTGGCTCGACGATGGGCGAGCGCCCTTCATTGAGCACGGCCACCTTGTCGGGATTTACGTCAGCGGCGATCACGGGGAATCCGTCATTACTGATGCAGGCCGCCGTCACCGCGCCGACGTAACCAATTCCGAAGATGCTGATCTTAAGCATTGTAGTAAACAGCCAGATTAGAGTTAGTCGTTAAGGTGGCCTTGTTATGGCCAACCTCGGCGTGATCGTTAACCATTAACAGCTTCGCGCGACACGATATTTTTTCTCCCGTCACGCGAACGCCGTCATTTTCACTACAAAAACCAAATACTTAGTCATCACGGAAGGGTCTGTGCGCCTGCAGCATTCGGCCTTATGGCGAGGATATGGCGCAAATCCGACGCCAGAGTCAATCGACTTTACCTTTAACCATGAAGTAAGGAATTTTGCTTGCGTTTTGCGCTTTTTCGGCGTTTTTACTGACCCGAGCGGGCTCCGGCGCTAGGTAAAGTAACCTTAATGCGCCAAGCTTTGCTTTAAGCCGCATGGGTTGGGTCGGGGGTTGGGCCACATGGCCGGAACGTTTGATGTCACGGATTTCGGCGCGGTTGGCGACGGAATCCATAACGATCTGCCGGCTATTCAGGCGGCGGTGAATGCCGCCGCCGCAGCCGGTGGCGGCACGGTGTTCCTGCCGCCCGGCGTCTATGCCATCAACACCCAGGGGATCGACAAGACCGACGCGGGGATCCAGCTGCCCAGCAACGTGAGCCTGATCGGCTCGGGGATGGGCGTGTCGACCATCAAGGTGATGGACGGCAACAACTCCTCGATCACCGGCATCGTGCGTACGCCTTATGGCGAGGAGACCCAGAACGTCACGGTTGCGGACCTGACCATCGACGGCAACCGGGACATGAATCCCCAGGGCAAGGTCGACGGCTTTTTCTGCGGCACAGTGCCCGGCGGCACCACCAGCGCTTACGACATCACCGTGCTGCGCGTGGAGGTGATGGACTGCTCCGGCTACGGGATCGATCCGCACGAGCGCACCACGCGCCTGACCATCGAGGACTCGGTGTCGCACGGCAACGGCCTCGACGGCTTTACGCTTGATCACATCATCGACGGCGTCATCCGCAACAACGTCGCCTACAACAACGATCGCCACGGATTCAACGTCGTCACCCAGACGAACAACACCCTTCTGGAAAACAACACGTCCTACGGCAACGGCGGCAACGGCATCGTCGTGCAGCGTGGCAGCTTCGATGTTCCCTATCCCGAAGAGATCGAGATCATCGGCGGAGCGGTTTATGACAACGCCGCCGAAGGCATCCTGCTGAAGATGACCAACGACGTCACCATCGACGGGGTGCACGTCTACGGCAACGGCAAGGACGGGGTGCGGATCGCCGGCGGCGAAGGCGCGTCGGTCATCAACTCGATCATCGAGAATAACTCGCAGGCGCGCGCCGGTTACTATTCCGAGATCGCCATCGCCGCCTACACCGACTCGGTCACCGGCCTGATCCTGGCGCCGCAGGGCGCCCACATCGAGGGCAACACCCTCACGGCCAACGGCATCGTCCGCGCCGGCTACGGCGTGCGCGAGATCGGCGAGGTCGACGGCAGCTTCATCGACGGCAACGTCATCATCGGGATGACCAAGGCCCTGACGGCCACCGGCCCGCAGCTGCGCATCGAGACGCCGGACCTGATCGTCAACACCCAGGGGACCTTCAGCTACACCATCCCGGCGAACGCCTTTGTCGACATCGACGCGTCCGACAAGATCACCCTGTCGGTGCTGCTGGTCGACGCCAACGGCGCCCTGATCGGCGACGGCTCGCTGCCGGACTGGCTGACCTTCAATCCCGTCACCCGCACCCTGAGCGGCGACGCCGACCCAGGCGACGTGGGCGTGCTCAACCTGCGCATCGTCGCCGCCGACAAGACCGGCGCGATGGAGAGCGACCTCTTCGTCCTCACGGTGCAGGATTCGCCGACCGGCACGGCGACCCCGCCGGTGGTGGCCCACCCGATCGCCGACCAGAATCCCGAACCCGATCACGCCTACAGCTTCACCATTCCCGCCGGAACCTTCGTCGATCCTGACCTCGGCGATATCCTGACCTACTCGGTTGAAGTGGTCGGTGGCGGGGAATTGCCCGACTGGCTGACCTTCAATCCTGAAACGCTCACCTTCAGCGGCACGCCGCACGACGGCGATGTGGGTGACTTCACTGTTCGGGTGACGGTCGAAGACACCTTCGGCAACAGCGTTTCGGACGAGTTCGAGATGCACGTGGCGTCGGAGGACCATGCCCCGACCGTGGCCACGCCGCTACCGGACCTGGTGGTGAACTCAGGGGACTCGCTGTCCTTCTCGATTCCGGCCGGAACCTTCGCCGACGCCGATCCTGGCGAGACGCTGACCTACACGGCCACCCTGGCCAATGGCGACGACCTGCCCGACTGGCTGCACTTCAACGCCGCAACCGGCGTATTTTCTGGCGCGCCTGACGATGGCGATTCCGGGACCTTGCAGATCCGAGTCACCGCCACCGATCCGACCGCGCTTAGCGTCTCGGACACGTTCACCCTGCAGGTGAAGATTCCGCTGGTGTTCGATGTCCGCGACTACGGCGCGGTGGGGGATGGCGTGCATGACGATCGCGGAGCCATCCAGGCCGCCGCGGACGCAGCCTTCGCCGCCGGCGGCGGCATTGTCTACCTGTCGGCCGGCACCTACGCGATCGGCACCACGGGCATCAACAAGACCTATGCCGGCATCCAGCTTGGCAACAACGTCAGCCTGATCGGCGAGGGGATGGGTGTCTCGACGATCAAGGTGATGGACGGCAACGCCGGGGACATCACCGGGGTGGTGCGCACGCCGTTCAACGTCGAAACCCACCACGTCACGCTCGCCAACCTGACGATCGACGGCAACCGCGCCAACACCACCGGCAAGGTCGACGGCTTCTATACCGGCACCGCGCCCGGCGCCGGCACCGCGGCCAGCGACATCACCGTGCGCGGCGTGGAGATCAAGAACGCCTCGGGCTACGGCTTTGACCCGCACGAGCAGACCATCCGCCTGACGATCGAGGACTCGGTTTCGCACGGCAATGGGCTGGACGGCTTCACGCTCGACTACCTGATCGATTCCGTCATCCGCAACAACGTCGCCTACAACAACGACCGCCACGGCTTCAACGTGGTGACGACGACCCAGAACACCCTGCTGGAAAACAACGTCTCGCACGACAACGGTTCGGGCGGGATCGTCGTGCAGCGGGGCAGCGAGGACATCCCTTCGCCGTTCGACCTCATCATCCGTGGCGGCGAGGTCTACGGCAACGGTAAGGAAGGCATCCTGATCAAGATGTCGTACGACATCCTGATCGACGGCGTGCATGTGCACGACAACTTCGCCCAGGGCATCCGCCTGTCGGGCGCCTCGGACGTCACCATCATCAACTCGCTGATCGAGAACAACGCCCAGGGCGGCTCGTTCGACGAGATCAACATCGCCTCGGTGTTCGACGCGACCACCGGCACGACGTACCTGTCGAGCGGCAACTGGGTGCTGGACAGCATCATCAACTCCAGCCTCGCCCAGTACGGCATCCGCGAGACGCTGGACGCCTTCGGCGGCATCTTCGACGGCAACACCTTCGGCGGAACCTTCGCGCGCGGCGTCTCGCGCACCGGGCCGCAAATCCGCGAGGCGACGCCCGACCTGCTGGTGACCCACCAGCAGGCCTTCACCTATCAGATCCCGGCCACCGCCTTCGTCGACACCGACGTGGGCGACACCGTCACCCTGACGCTGCAGCGCGTGGACGCCAACGGCCAGCTGGTGAACGGCGGCGCCCTGCCTGCCTGGCTGACCTTCGACCCCGTCGCGCGCACCTTCGGCGGCGACGCCGGGCCCGGCGACATGGGCGACCTCTACCTGCGCGTCGTGGCGACCGACACGTCGGGCGACCAGTCGTTCGACTACTTCAAGATCCTGGTCGGCGGCGGCCCGCCGGTGACAAGCACCCCTCCGACCCTGATCGCGCCGCTCGCCGACCAGATCGCCGAGCCGGGCGACGCCTTCAGCTTCGCGCTCCCGGCGGGGACCTTCGTCGATGCGGACCTGGGCGATGTGCTGACCCTGACCGCGGCCCTGGTCGGCGGCGGCGCCCTGCCCGCATGGCTGACGTTCGACCCGGTGACCGGCGCGTTCAGCGGCTCGCCAACGGCGGGCGATGCGGCCGTGCTGCAGGTGCGCGTGACCGCCACCGACGGCTCGGGCAACCAGGTCTCCGACGACGTCCAGATCACCGTCGCGACGGTCAACGACGATCCGCTGTTGCTGGCGCCGATCGCCGACCTGCAGATCTCGGCCGACGAGCCGCTCAGCTTTGTGCTGCCGGCAGGGACCTTCTCCGATGAGGAAACCGCGGTCCTGGCCTTGACGGCGACCTTGGACGGCGGCGCTCCGCTGCCGGCGTGGCTGAGCTTCGATCCCCTCACCGGTACGTTCAGCGGCCTGCCCGGCCAGACGGACCTGGGCACGCTGCAGGTGCGGGTGACCGCCACCGACGAGGGCGGCCTCGCCATCTCGGACGTCTTCACCTTGACGGTGTCCAGCGGCGTGACCATCACCGGCACGTCCGGGCCCGACGTGCTGACCGGCGGCGGCGGCATCGACACCCTCGTCGGCCTTGACGGGGCGGACGTCATCGACGGCCGCGGCGGCGCCGATCAGATGAACGGCGGCAACGGCGACGACGTCTACAAGGTCGACAATGCCGGCGACAGCATCATCGAGTCCTTCTCCGGCGGCTTGGGCGGGGTCGACCGCGTCGAATCCACCATCAGCT
>JADZBR010000253.1 GCA_020852035.1 Caulobacteraceae bacterium | reverse complement strand
GCCGGGATGGCTTGACCCCGCCCGTTCTCCCGCCCGCATTTGCTGCGTGAGCGGGGGAGGGCTCAGCGGGCCAGGGCCTGCCAGCGTTTCTTCAGGTAAGGGTCCTTGACCGTTTCGAGCAGATAGTCGCAGAAATCGCGGCCGGTGGCGCCGTCTTCGCGGCCGGTGATCACCACCTCTTTCTCGAACTGGCTGCAGACGTCGAGGGCCATCTCGAGCTGTTCGGCCTTGTCGCTGACGCCGATGTGGCGCAGCATCATGGCGGCGGCGCGGATCAGGCTGGAGGGATCGGCGTACTGGCCGCGGCCCTCATCGATCATGCGCGGGGCCGAGCCGTGGATGGCCTCGAACATGGCATAGCGCGTGCCGATGTTGGCGCTGCCGGCGGTGCCGACGCCGCCCTGGAACTCGGCCGCCTCATCGGTGATGATGTCGCCGTAGAGGTTGGGCAGCACCACGACGCGGAACTGGGTGCGGCGCTTGGGATCGATGAGCTTGGCGGTCATGATGTCGATGTACCAGGCGTCCCATTTGACCGCGGGGTACTCTTTCGCGATGCGCTCGGCGGTCTCGAGGAAGAGGCCGTCGGTGGTCTTGATCACATTGGCCTTGGTCACCACCGTCACCTTGTTGATGTTGTTCCTGGCGGCATAGTCGAAGGCCATGCGGATGATGCGCTCCGAGCCCTGCAGGGTGGTGGCGGTGAAATCGATGGCGAGGTCGGGAGTGACCTGGATGCCCTTGCTGCCGAGGATATAGGCGCCCTCGGTGTTCTCGCGGTAAAAGATCCAGTCGATATTGTCCTTCGGCACCTTGACCGGCCGCACGTTGGCGAAGAGATCCAGCTCGCGGCGCATGGCCACATTGGCGCTTTCGATATTGGGATAGGGCCCGCCTTTCTCCGGCGTCGTGGTCGGCGCCTTGAGAATGACGTGGCAGGCCTTGAGTTCGGCCAGCACGTCATCGGGGATGGCTTTGAGGTGTTTGACCCGGTTCTCGATGGTCAGCCCTTCGATAACGCGAAAGTCCACTTTGCCCTTGTCGATCTCCTCCTTGAGGAGGTATTCCAGCACGCGCTGGGTTTCGCGGGAGATGATCGGGCCGATGCCGTCTCCCCAGCAAAAACCGATGATGATCGGCTTGAGGGTGGCGAAATCAACCGCTTCTTCCCCCTGCTTCATGCGCTCCACGCGGGCGAGCTGATCGGTGACAATTTTTGCAAAGTGTTCTCTGGCGCGTTCGATGACCTCGTTCTGCATAAGTACTCCTCTTTGTGATGCGGTTCATGGTTATCCGCCGCCGGCGCGGGCCGTGCGGCGGGGTGTCAGGTTATGCTCTGCAGCGGCTCAGGCCGGCGCAGACGCTGGTGATAGTCGGCGATACGCTGATTGCGGCGCTGCAGCCGGGCCGCAATGGTTTCGAGATGGCCGCGGATGTAGCGGGCGTAGCGCGGGCCTGCGCCCGCGGCCTCTTCCTCGAGTCCGGCGCGGACGATCTCGACAAAGTCGCTGCAGCACTGCTGCGAGATCGGGCTGGGAAAGGCGGCCCACTGTTCGAGAGCCGCCTCCAGATCGCGGGTGAACTCCTGGTCGGGGCCGCCGGCGCACCCCTTGAAGGGGCGGGGATTGGCCCGGCGCTGGAAGCCCTTGAGGGCGAGGATGAGCGGCTGATAGTCGTATTCGTAGTGGAGCCGGGCGAACTGGTACTCGACCACGGGAATGGTGCTCTCCTCGCCGGGCCGCTGGGGGTGGCGGTTGAGGCGGGAGAGGTGGAGGCCGGTGCCGGGGTGGAGGATCTCCCCCTGGAAGATGCGCATCTCGCGCAGCCGGCCCTCGCCGTCTTCGCGCAGGTCGCCGTCGAGCAGGAGCAGACAGATAAAGTATTCGGGATTCTCGAGCCGTTTAAAGGGGATGGTTTCATCCGCCTGGATGCTGAGGTGGAGGCTGTGGGGCTTGATGTCGATGTAGCGGGCCGCCAGGTCGATGAGCTGGCTGAGGACCCAGGGATCCCGGGTGGCGGGTTTGGAGACGTCGCCGTAGAGGCGGTAGCGGCCGAAAGCGAGTTCGAGAAAGCCGCGGGCGCGCTGGCGCTGGGCGGCGGCGAAGCCGTGGTCGTCGACGTGGGCGCCGAGTTTCCAGCCGCGGCGGGCGAGGTCGAAATCGTGGAAATAGAAAAAACCGTCAAAGAGGGGATCCTCGTCCTCCCGGGCGCCGACAGCGCGCACGCCGAGCTGGGAGAATTCGAGTTCCGCGCCGAGGGGGGTGTCGCCCTCCTGGCGGTGGTCGTCGACCCAGGCGGCCGCGGCGCGGGCGCGCTCCTCCTGCCAGAGCTCCTCGGCGATGAAGAGGGCGGCCACGGCGTAATCCGGATAGGTGAAATCGGAGCGGTAGGTGTCGACCCCCTGCCGGGCCATCGCCTCTTTCAGGGCGGGGAGCTGATCGACCAGGAGCCTGAGGGCCATCAGTGCCGAGAGGCTGCGTTCGTAAAAGGCTTCACCGGTGCGGGTGAGGCCGCGGAAATCGCGCCTGCATCTGGTCTCGATCTGGTTGAAAATCATGAATTTGACCGCCAGGGGCAGGTAGGCCCCGGCGTAGCGGCGGGCCTTGCGGTCGCT
>JADZBR010000252.1 GCA_020852035.1 Caulobacteraceae bacterium | reverse complement strand
GACCGGCGCGGCCGAACGGCTGATCGCCGCCAGCCTGCGCAGCCGCGACGTCAATATCCTGGGCGTCTTCGACGACCGGGCGGGCCGTGCGCCCAAGGCCCTGTGCGGCGTCCCCGTCCTGGGCGGCACCGAAGCCCTGATGAACCACAAGGTCATGCCCTATGTGGACCGGGTGGTGATCACCGTCCCGGCCAAGGCCCAGCGCCGGGTCAGCCAGCTGGTCGAGCGCCTGCGCGTCCTGCCCAACGAGATCACCCTGCTCCTGGACGGCGAAGCGCCGGACCAGGAAGCCGCCGCCATCAGCCGCATCGCCAATGTGCCCCTGGCCCGCGTCTCCGGCCTGCCCACCGACGCCGGCCGCGCCCTGGTCAAGCGCCTGCAGGACCTGGCGATCGGCTCCATCGCCCTGCTGGTCGCCGCCCCGGTCATGGCCATCATCGCCGTGCTGATCCGCCTGGACAGCCCCGGCCCGGCCCTGTTCCGCCAGCGTCGCCACGGCTTCAACAACGAAGAGATCGTCGTCTGGAAGTTCCGCTCGATGCGCCACGAAGCCGCCGACGCCAAGGCCGCCCGCCAAGTGCGCGCCGACGACGACCGGGTGACCAGGGTCGGCCGCTTCATTCGCAAGACCAGCCTGGATGAGCTGCCGCAGCTGCTCAATGTGCTGAAGGGCGAGATGTCCCTGGTCGGCCCCCGCCCGCACGCCGTCGGGATGAAGACCGGCGATGTCGAATCGGCCCGCCTGGTCGCCGAATACGCTCATCGCCATCGCATGAAGCCCGGCATGACCGGCTGGGCCGCCATCAACGGCTCGCGCGGGCCGGTGGACACGCCGGAGCTGGTCCGCCGCCGGGTGGCGCTGGACGTGGAATATATCGAGCGCCAGTCGGTCTGGCTGGACCTCTATATTCTGGCCATGACCATCCCCTGCCTGCTCGGCGACCGGACCACGGTGCGCTGATGTTCTGGCGGGGCGTGCTCGGCTACCTGCCGGTGAACATCGTGCAGGGGTTGGTGGGCCTGGCCACCATTGTCGTCTTCACCCGCCTGCTCTCGGCCGAAGCCTTCGGGGCCTACGCCCTGGGCTTTGCTGTGATGACCCTGGCCCATTCGGCGCTCTTCACCTGGAACGAGGCCGCGATGGCCCGCTTCTGGGTCGCCTCCACCGAGGCCGGTGATTCGCCGGACCAGGCCGCCACCGTGCACCGCGCCTGGCTGATGTTCGCCGGCGGCCTGCCGCTTCTGGCGCTGGCCGCCTGGGCCTGGCCGATGTCGGCCGAGCTGAAGTCGGCGATCCTCGCCGGCCTCTTCGCCGCCGCCCCGCGCAGCCTGATCAAGATCGTCCAGGAGCGCCGCCGCGCGGCCGGCGAGGTGGCGGGCGCCGCCTGGCTGGAGATCGTGCAGACCCTCGGCGGCTTCCTGATCGGCGCGGCCCTGGCCTGGAGCGGCTTCGGCGGCGCCTCGCCCTTGCTGGGCCTGGGGATCGCCGCCGCCGCCTGCCTGCCGATCGTCGCCCGTGGCGAGCTGGCCAAGGCCCGCGGCGGCCGGGTCGAGCCCGACCGGCTGCGCCGTCATGCGTCCTACGGGGTGCCGATCTCGCTGTCGCTGATGCTCGCCCTGGCCCTCTCCAGCCTCGACCGCTTCATGCTGGCCTCGTTCCTCGACGAGGCGGCGGTGGGCGTCTACCACGCTGGCTACAGCCTCGCGAACCGCACCCTTGACGTGCTCTTCATCTGGTTGGGCGCGGCCAGCGGGCCGGCGCTGATCGCCGCTCTGGAGCGCGGCGGCCAGAAGGCCCTGGGAGACCAGGCCCGCGAGCAGGTTTCCATCATGGTGTTCCTCACCCTCCCCGCCGCCGTCGGCGTGGCGATGGTGGCGACCCCGCTCGCCCAGCTGCTGATCGGTCCCTCGCTGGCCGGTCCCGCCGCCAAAGTGACGCCGTGGATCGCCGCCAGCGGCTTTCTCGGCGGGCTGACCACCTACTATCTGCACCAGGCCTTCGTGCTCGGACGCCGGACGCAGATGCTGCTTGCGGCCATGACCGTGCCGGCGGCGGCGAACTTCCTGCTGAACCTGGTGCTCATTCCACGCTTCGGCGTCGAAGGCGCCGTCTGGTCGACCTTGGCCAGCTACGCGCTCGGCGGGGTCGCCTCCGCCGCGCTGGGGCGCAGGGTGATCGGCCTGCCGCTGCCGATCGGCGACTTCGCCCGCACGGCGGTCGCCTGCGCGATCATGGCGGTGGCGGTCTGGCGGGTCCCGGCCTGGGGCGGGATCGGCGAACTGGCGGCCAAGGCCACGGTCGGCATGGTGGTGTTCGCGCTGGCGGCCTGGGTGCTCGACGCCGCCCAGGTGCGCAGCCGCGCCGCGCACGCCCTCAAGCTCCTGAAGGTGCGCACGGCGTGACCCCGACCGTCATCCACAACGCCCGCTGGGCGGGCGCGTCGCCGCGGCTCTCGGTGCTGACCCCGTTCAAGGGCGACGACCCTGCCCCGCTGCTGGCCGCTCTGGCGCGGGAAGTTGGCGCGAGCGCCGAACTGGTGCTGCTGGACGACGGCGCCGGCGACGCCGGCCTGGCGGCTCGCGTGGAGGCCGCCGTGCGCGCCTCGCCGCTGCCCGCCGCCTTCATCCGCCTGGAGCAAAACGAGGGGCGCTCGAAGGGACGCAATCGTCTGGCCGCCACGGCGCGCGGTCGCCACCTGCTCTTTCTCGACAGCGACATGCTGCCCGACAGCCACCGGTTCCTCGGCCGCTATGCCGAGTTGATCGACCGCGAGGACCCGGCCGTCGTGTTCGGCGGCTTCTCGCTGCACCAGGCCCCGGAACGGCCCGACCATGCCCTGCATCGTGCAATGGCGCTGCGCAGCGACTGCCGGCCGGCCAGCGAGCGCAGCCTCGATCCCGGCAAGCACGTTTTCACCTCCAATCTGCTGGTCCGCCGCGACGTCTTCGAGGCCGAGGCTTTTGACGAAGGCTTCTCCGGCTGGGGCTGGGAGGATGTGGAGTGGGGGGTGCGCGTCGCCCGTCGCTGGCCGGTGCTGCACATCGACAACACCGCCACGCACCTGGGCCTCGACACGGCCCGGACCATCGCCAGCAAATATGAGCAGTCGGCCCGGAACTTCGCCCGCAGTCTCGCGGCTCACCCCGAGGCCGTGACCCGTTACCCGACCTACCGCGCCGCGCGGATGCTCAAGCGCGCGCCGCTGCGGGGAGTCTGGCGGCCGATGCTCAAGGCGGTGGCCACGGCGGACCTCGGGCCTGTCGCCCCGCGCGCCTTCGCCATGCGGCTCTACCGCGCGGCGCTCTACGCGGACGCCGTCTGATGAACCCGGCCGACGCCTACCAGCCCGACCGCTCCCTGAAGGGCAAGCTGCGCCGCCGATTGGTGCGACTGGCGCACCGGCGGCCCGTGCGTGCGGCGCCTGCGCGGCCGATGGTGTCCTTCACCTTCGACGACGCCCCGCTCAGCGCCACGACCACCGGGGCCGAGATCCTCGAGCGGCGCGGCCTGCGCGGCGTCTACTACGTCTCCGCGGGTCTTGCCGGCCAGGACGGGCCGATGGGACGCTATGCGGAAGCTGCAGACTATCGCCGGCTCGCCGAGCAGGGACACGAGATCGCCTGTCACACCTTCTCGCACCTGGACTGCGGCCAGGCCGGCGAGCGGGCCGCCTCGGCGGACGTCGACCGCAACGCCGAGACGCTGGCGGCCTGGGGGCTGCCGGCGCCTTCGAGCTTCGCCTATCCCTACGGCGACGTCTCCGGCGGGCCGAAGGCGGCGCTGGAGCCGCTGTTCGGCTCGCTGCGGGCGCTGCACCACGGGGTGGTGGTTGCGGGCTCGGACCTCAACCAGCTTCCGGCCGTGGGCGTCGAGGGCGCCGATGGGGAAGCCGTGGCGCGGCGCTGGCTGCGCGAGGCGGCCAGCCGCAAGGCCTGGCTCATCCTTTATACGCATGATGTGGCCGAGGCGCCGTCGCCCTGGGGCTGCACGCCGGCGGCCTTGGCCAACCTGGCGGACGAAGCGTTGGCGATGGGCTTCGACGTGGTCACCGCGGCCGATGCTGTGGAGCGGCTAGGTTAGCCCGAACAATCAGGGTGTCATCCCGGCCGTAGCGAAGCGGAGAGCCGGGACCCAGGGCCAGGCGCACTGCATCCCTGGGTCCCGGACCGTCCCTGCGGGCGGTCCGGGATGACACCGGGTTAGGGGTGATCGAGAGCCATATCGGCTAAGGCAGCACAGCCCTCAGGAACCCCGGCGTCTCCACCGTGCCGCGGTTGAAGAAGAGGCCGCTCACCGTGCCGCCCGCGCCCATGATCGCGTCGCGCAGCAGCGCCGGCGGCTTGGCGTCGGCCTCGTCGGCGGCGACCACCAGCACGGTCTGGTCCATGTAGGGCGCGATGGTCAGGGCGGCCTGCGACTTGTCGATCGAGGGGGCGTCGACGATCACGATGTCGGCGAACTTGCGCAGCGCGTTCCAGTAGTCGGCGCTGGGCACGATGTGCACCGTCTGGCGCCCGCGCAGGGCCTCGCGGCGGAAGCGGGTGACCCACCAGCGCGCCTCGCCCACCCGGTGGCCGCAGAGGTAGCGGGCGTCGGGCCACACCGTCCCGTCGGGCGCAGCGACCGGCGGCTGGACGGTGAAGAAGATCGAACCGTCCGGCGTGGCCGCCGTCGCCTCGCCGAGCTTGCCGAACCGGCCCGTGGCGTTGGCGAGCGCCGCATGCTGAGCGGAGGTGAAGAGGTCGAGGTCCACCAGCCAGACCGAGCGCCCGGCCTTGCGGGCGGCGAAGGCGGCGAGCTCGCGGGCGACGGTGGAGGTCCCCTCCCCGCGCCGCGCGGCGACGAACTGGATCACCCGCCCGCGCCCGCCGGTGGGGGCGCCGAGCGAGGCCCAGAGCTCGGACATCTCGGCGCTGAGGTCCACCGGCATATCGAATCGTCACTCAACCTTGCGGGGGAACGCTACAGCAATCCGGGCGCGCGCGCTCAGGCGCCCTTCGACATGGCCTGGCCGAGCACCGGCAGGTCGAGCGTGCGCGAGGCCGACCGGGCCGTGGGGATGCCCGGCCGCAGGAACATCCGCGCCAGGCCCGCGCAGAGGGCGGTGAAGCCGGCGAACAGCAAGGCCAGGATGGCGACCGGCTTCTTCAGGCTCTTGCCCTGGGTGGCCGGCACGGCGCGCTGGACGATGCGGATGTTGTCGTTTGAGGAGGCGGCGATCTCCTGCGCCGCTCGGGTCTGCTGTTCCTTCACCGTGAAGTCGCGGACGTTGGCCTGCAGCACGTCGCGGTCGAGGGAGAGGTTCTGGAACTCCGGCTCCAGCTCGGCCAGGCGCAGGCGCCGTTCGGTCAGCTGGTCGACCTGGCCCTGCATGGCCCCCAGGGAATCGCGCAGGGCGGCGATCTCGGAGGTGATCTGGATCTTCTCGGTCTGCAGGGTCTGGAAGACCGGGTTGACGCCGAAACGCTTGGCGCCTTCGGTGGTGGTGCGGCCCTGGTTCATCGCCCGCTCCATCTGGGCGATCTGGGCGTCGACCTCGGTCACCACGCGCGAGGTAGGCTGGTAGCGGGAGAGCAGGTCCTCGCGCTGCACCCTGAGCGCGGCGAGCTTTTCGCCGGCCGCGCCGGAGACGTCGCGATAGAGCCCGATCTCGGGCGCCACGCCCGCCATCTGGGCGTTGAGCGCGGCCAGGCGTCCCTCGCGATCCTGCAACTGGGCTTCGGCGGCGTAGCGCTGTTGCTCGATCTGGGCCTGCAGTTGCGAGAGCGAGGCTTTTTCCGCGGTGAAGTCGCCGATGCGGTTGTTGGAGAGGAAGTCCTCGTAGGCCCGGTCGGCCTCGCCCAGGCGCGCCTCGAACTCGCGGCGCTGCTGCTCCAGCGCCGGCGAGGTGCGGTCGAGCAGCACGTTCCGGCGGAAGGCGAGGTATTCCTCCAGGAGGGTGTTGAGCACCAGGGCGGCGTTTTTCGGGTCCGCATCGTCATAGCCGACGCGGATGATCGGCGTGTCGGGGGCCGTCTCGATTCGCATCCGGCGCTGCATGCCGGTGATCGCCTCGGCCTCCATCTTCTGCTTCTCCGCCGGCGTGGCGGCGGCGTATTTCTTGGCCAGGTCCGGGAAGATGCGCGGCAGGCCGAGGCGGGCGATCACCCGCTGCTTCAGCTGCGCCGAGCCGAGGATTTCGGTTTCCGACTGGATCAGCTGGTCCGATTCGGGCGCCTGGCCGCGGCCGGCGTCGCCCGCCAGCGGCTCGTAGACGTATTCCTGGCCCAGGCGCACGAGGATGGAGGCGTAGGCCGGGTAGACCGTCTTCATGGTCATGGCCGCGGCCAGGCCCGCCACGAACACCAGCATGAAGACCGCGACCATCAGGAACCGCTCGCGCCACAGCAGCACCACGATGTCCGACAACGCATAGCGCGGCCGCGAGGCCCAGTCGGGCCGCGCGGGATGGTCCATCGCCTTGTGCAACGCCCCTTGCGCCATGACCGGACCGTCGCCGGGCGCGCTTAACACTCCGTTACCCATTCTCCTTAACTTATCGCCCCATGTCCGAAGGCGGCCTTTCGCGTCGATTTCTGCTGCTCGCGGCTCTCGCGGCGGCCGGCGCGCCGGGCTGCGCGACGGCCCAGAAGCCGCCAGAGGCGGAAGGGCCGGTGGAGGAGCAGTTCACCGACATCCCCTACGCGGACTGGAGCGACTACGAGCCGCCCTATCGCTTCTATCCAGGCGACGAGATCGAGGTGACGGTTCCCTCAGCGCCGGAGTTCAACAAGAGCCAGGTCGTCGGGCCGGACGGGCGCATCACCCTGGGGCTGGTCGGTCGGATCATGGCGGCGGACCGCACCGGCGACGAACTCGCCCAGGCGATCGGCCAGGCCTACGCGAAGGATCTCCTGCGTCCCGAGGTCGAGGTGGCGCTGAAAACCGCCACGCCGCTGAAGGTCTTCGTCGGCGGCGAGGTGAACAATCCCGGCGTCTTCGACATGGCCGGCGATTCGGACGCCCTGCGCGCCATCATCCAGGCGGGCGATTTCAAGCCGACGGCCCGGCGCGGCAGCGTGGTGATCATCCGCCGCGGACCGGAGGGGCGCGGCATGCTGCGGACGGTGAACCTTTCGCGCGGCCTGAAGCATCCGGCGCAGGATCTCGTGCCGCTGCGACGCTTCGACATCGTCTATGTGCCCAAGAGCCGGGTGGCCGAGGCGGCGCAGTTCATCCAGCAGTACTTCCGCGACCTTTCGCCGATCCAGTTCGGCTTCAGCTACGCCCTGAACGGCGTGCAACAGTAACGCCCTCTCCCGGTCGGGAGAGGGAAATCCGACGGCGAAGCCGGCGGGAGGGTGAGGGCCTCCACCCTCTCCGGAGAGTCCGAAAGCCCTCATCCTCGCCGCGCTTCGCGCGTCTTTCCTTCTCCCGATCGGGAGAAGGGCGCTACGCTCGGAACTGCGCGGTGATGCGCTGGCCGTCGCGCTCGATGGTGACCTCCCAGACGCGCGCCTCGGCGGTCGTGGCGGCGACGAGGTCGCGCACCGAGCCGATCTCGCGGCCGTTCACCGCGCGGATCAGGTCGCCGGGGCGCAGGCCCGCGTTCATCGCGAACCCCCGACCGATGTTGGTGATGATCACCCCGCGTCCGGACATCGGATCGATGCCGATCTCATAGGCGGTGGCCGGCGAGAGGTTCACCACCGTCGCCCCGTCGAAGGGATTGCGGCCGGCGATCACACGCTCGTCCTTGGCGGGCGTGGCGGGCGGCGCGTCGGCGCGCAGGGTCGCCTGGCGTTCGCGGCCGTTCTCGCCGCGCACCGTCAGGCGCGAGGAATCGCCCGGGCGCTTGGCGTTGATCGCGTAGCCCAGGGCGGCGGCATCGACCACCGGCTGGCCATCGATGCTCAGCACCACGTCGCCGGAGCGCAGGCCCGCGCGGTCGGCCGGGCCGCCGGGCCAGACCTCGGCCACCAGCGCGCCCTGCGGGCGGGCGAGGCCGAGGCTGCGGGCGATCTCGGCGGTCACCGGCTGGGTGCGGGCGCCGAGCCAGGGGCGAACGACGGCGCGGCCGCCGCCGGCGGCGGTCTCCACAACCTGGCGCACCATCGCCGCCGGCACCGCGAAACCGACGCCGGCCGAGTTGCCGGAGCGCGAGAGAATGAAGCTGTTGATGCCGATCAGGTCGCCGTCCATGTCGACCAGGGCGCCGCCGGAATTGCCCGGATTGATCGCCGCGTCGGTCTGGATGTAGGCGGAGGCGGCGTCGCCCGAGGGATCGGCGGAGCGGTTCAGCGCCGAGATGATGCCGTTGGTCACCGTCTGGCCGACGCCGAAGGGGTCGCCGATGGCCAGCACCAGGTCGCCCACCTGGGCGTCGTTGGTGTCGTCGATGGCCAGCACCGGCAGGCGCTCGTCGCCGACGTCGATCTTCAGCACGGCGAGGTCGGTGCGCGTGTCGGCCAGCAGGACGCGGGCCTGGAACTCGCGCCGGTCGTTGAGCGAGACGGTGATCTCCTGGCCGCCCTGGACCACGTGGTTGTTGGTGACGATCACCCCGTCGGCGCGCACGATCACGCCCGAGCCGAGCGAGCCCTGGATCGAATTGCGCGGACGGCCCATGCCGAACATTTCCCAGAACGGGTCCTGTTGGCGCACGACGCGCTTGGAAGAGATGTTGACCACGGCAGGCGCGGCGCGCTGCACCACTGGAGCAAAGGAAACCTTCATCGAGGTGACGCTCGATGGGGGCGCGCGGTTCGGCTGGGCGAGCGCCGGCTGAGCCTTGCCCGCGCCAGGCTCGGAACAGGCGCTGAGCAACGCGAGCGCCGGAATCAGAACGCGAATGAAGCGCACGGAATCTCCCCTCATCAGCCCCCGGAAAACAGCTTAGCTTTCAGGCGCAAGTGTGACGAAGTTCATTCCGCGGGCGCAGTCGCGGCGATGGCCGCCGCCGGTCTGGCGAACCGCAGCGCCAGCAGGAAGGCCAACGCCACCAGCGCCGCGGCGATGCCGACCGCGAGGCCGGGCATGTGCACGTCCACGTCGTGGCGCACCGACCAGGCGAAGGTCAGGCCGAAGATCGCCGGGCCGGTCATGCCGGCGATCCCCATCAGGCTCTGGTTGGCCCCCTGCAACTGACCCTGGGCGGTGGCCTCCACGCGGCGCGTCATCAGCCCCATCAATCCGGGCTGGATGAAGCTGGAAAGCGCGAACACCGGCATGGCGGCGATGTAGAGCCAGGGCGTGTAGGCCACGGCGTAGATCGCAAAGCCCAGCGCGCCAGTGAACGCGCCAAGCAGCAGGGCGCCCCGCTCCCCGATCCGCGAGACCACCGGGCCGACGAGGAAGGTCTGCACGATGATGCCGAGACCTCCGGTGCCCATCATCGCCAGGCCCATCACCCCCGGTCCCCAGCCGTAGAGATAGCCGGTGTAGAGCACGAAGATCGCCGGCAGCACGGTATGGGCCAGCTGCCAGAGGAAGCTGATCGTCGCCAGGCCCGCCAGTTCGCCATGCGCGCGCAGGAAGCGCAGCGAGCCCAGCGGGTTGGCCCGCGTCCAGTCGAAGCGGCCGATGCGCCGCTCCGGCGGCAGGGATTCGGGCAGGATGAAAAGGCCGTAGAGAAAGTTCACCGCGCACAGCGCCGAGGCGACCAGGAACGGCAGGCGCATGTCGACCTCGGCCATTGCGCCGCCGATGGCCGGGCCGATCAGGAAGCCGAAGCTGAAGGCCGAGCCCATCCAGCCGAACACCTTGGCCCGCTCGTCGGGCTTGATGACGTCGGCGATATAGGCGTTGGCGGTGGAGAAGCTGGCCGAGGTGACGCCGGAGATGATCCGCCCGACCAGCAGCCACCAGAGGGTGGGCGCGAAGGCCATCAGCAGGAAGTCGGCGGCCAGGCCGGCGATCGAGATCAGGAGCACCGGGCGGCGGCCGACCCGGTCGGACAGCAGGCCGAGGATCGGCCCGCAGAAGAACTGCGCCACGCCCCAGCTGACGGCGAAGACCACGTTCCACTCGGAGGCCGCCGAGGTGTCGCCGCCGGTGAACTGCTTGATCAGGTTCGGCAGCACCGGGATCATCAGGCCGAACGAGATCGAATTCATCACCGCCGTGGCGAAGATGAAGCCGAAGGCGGCGGTGCGGCGGCGCGGGGCCGGCGTTTCTGACATCTCGCCGTTTCCCCCTAGTCGGTCAGGACGCGATTGTAGGACGAAAGCAGGTCGCGCCACCACTCCGCCAGCCGCTGCAAAAGCGCGCTGTCGGGAAAGCCGTGGCGGGCGGCGCCCTCGGGCACGGCGTCGAAGCCGCGGTGCTCGACGGAGACGCGCGTCTCCTCGCCGACCGCGGTGAAGATGACTTCGACTTCGGTCGCAAGATCCGGCGGGAAGTTGGCCTGGCGCCAGGAAAACATCAGCCGCGCCGGCGGCTCCCAGGCGAGCACCTTGCCGATCTCGAAGACCTTGCCGCTTTCCAGTGTCTCGATGAGCCGGCCGCCCTTCCCGCCCTCAAAGGCCAGCAGGCCGGGCGCGCGCGGCGTGGTCTGAAAGAGCCCGTTCGGCCGCCACCAGGCGCCGATCTCGCGCGTGAACGCCTCGAACGCGCGCTCGGGCGACGCCTTCACCCGCAGGGCGATGAAGACCTTGGACGCGCCCTTCATTCGGCTTCGAGGTGCTTCTTGAAGGCCAGGAGCTGCTCGCTCCACATCCGCTCGGTCTCTTCGAGCCAGCGCAGGAGATGGACCATCGGTTCGGGCCTCAGGGAATAGACGCGCACGCGGGCGTCGAAGGGGCCGGGCTGCTCCTCGACGAGGCCGCAGGCGCGCAGGGTCTTCAGGTGGCGGGAGAGCGCCGGCGGGCTCATGCCGACGGCGCGGGCGAGTTCGCCGGCCGGGCGCGGCTGCTGGCGCAGGAGTTCGACCACCTGGCGGCGGTGCGGGTCGGCCAGGGCCGAGAGGGTGCGGTCGAGGGCGGCGCTCATGCGACGGGGCGGTGCTGGGTGCCTTCGCCGAAAGTGATGACCATCAGGCGGCAAGGCTCGGGCACGATGGCGCGGTGCCAGGCGCCGGCGGGGACCACCAGCGTCGAGCCGGCGGACATCTCGCCGCGGTGCTCGGCGCCGTCTTGGTCGAGGATCATGGTCGCGCGCCCCTCGAGCAAGATCAGCACCTCGTCGCCGTGCGGGTGCATCTCCCAGGAGGTCCAGTCGGCGTCCATGCGGTAGGCGCTGACCAGGGCGCCGCGCAGCTTCGGGTTGGAGCCGATCGTCTCCCAGAAGTCCGGCCCGACCGGCAGTTCGGCCACCTCGCCGTCCGCGGCCAGCGAGAGGTAGGTGGTCTCCAGATCATAGGCGTGGCCGCTCATCGGGTGGATTCCAGTGGGTTCGGGCAGCCGCCGCGGGCCGCTTGATGCAAGTCGTCCGGCGTCACAGGCGATCCTTGGTGATGAACCCTCCGGCCGCATCCCACTCTTCGCGGGTCATCACCTTCACGGTGCGGCTGAAGGTCCAGATGTGGCCTTCCGGGTCGCGGGCGCGATAGGTGCGGTCGCCGTAGAACTGGTCCTCCGGCTCGGCGAGGATCTCGGCGCCGGCCGCCCGCGCGCGTTCGCAATGGGCGTCCAGGTCCTCGTCCAGCTGGGTATGGACGGTCTGGGTGTTCTTGCCGCCGATCGACGCGGGGCTCTTGTGGTCGTCGGACCACTCGCTGCCGACCATCACCCGGCCCGTCCGATAGCGCATCTCCGAGTGGGCCAGCTGGCCGTTCGGCGTGGTGATGACCATGAACGGCTCGAAGCCGAAGGCGCCCTCCAACCATTTCAAGGCAGCCGCCGGATCGCGGTAGCAAACCGCCGAGGCGAATCCGGGTGGGGAATGGTCTTGGTCGGACATGCTCAGCCCTCCAGGCTGGTGCGGAAGGAAAGGCCGGTGGCGGCCTCCTGCTCGGCCAACGGGACCTCGCGGGTCCACTGCCGGAAGTTCCAGACGTGGCCTTCGGGATCGAGGGCGCGGTAGGTGCGCGCGCCGTAGAACTGTTCAGAGGGTTCATCGGGAATGCGGGCGCCGGCGGCCCTGGCGCGCTCGCAATGAGCGTCGAGGCCGTCAGGCAGCTCGATCCAGATGAACTGGGTGCCGACGCCGTTCAGCGAGGCCGGGCTCTTCAACGCGCCGCCGCCGAGCTGCGGGCCGGACCATTCGCCGCCGACGCTGATAGCGCAGCCGAGGTAGGCCATCTCCGAATAGCCGACGCGGCCGTCGGCGTCGGTGACCAGGCTTGTGGTCTCGAAGCCGAAGGCGGCCTCCAGCCAGCGGAGGGCGGCGATGGGGTCGCGGTAGAACACCGTCGGCATGATGGCGGGCTTGGCGGGCGGCATGCGGGGCTCTCTGCGGATCGCGGTTATTTATTTAACGCACACGTGAATTATATGGTCAAGCGATGTCCTTCTCCCCTTGCGGGAGAAGGTGGCTCGCGCAGCGAGACGGATAAGGGGTCGAAGATGATGTCCGCCGCGAAAGCGGAGCGGCCGGGTGCGGCTGTGAGGTCTGCGAGACCCCTCATCCGGCGCTTCGCGCCACCTTCTCCCGCAAGGGGAGAAGGAAACGAAAAAGCCCCGGAGGTTGTCCGGGGCTTTTGAAACTCTGAAGGTGCGGGACGGCCTATTCGTCGCCGAAGCCGACGTTCTGCACCGGGCCCGAATCCTTGCCCTTCTCGCTCTCGTCGCGGTCGACGAACTCGATGACCGCCATCGGGGCGTTGTCGCCGTGACGGAAGCCGGCCTTCAGGACGCGCAGGTAGCCGCCGTTGCGGTCCTTGTAGCGCGGGCCGAGGGTCGAAAAGAGCTTGCCGACCTGATCCACGTCGCGGACCTGGCTGATGGCCTGGCGGCGGGCGTGCAGGTCGCCGCGCTTGGCGAGCGTGACCAGCTTCTCGACGAAGGGCCGCAGTTCCTTGGCCTTCGGCAGGGTGGTGACGATCTGCTCGTGCTTGATGAGGCTCGCCGACATGTTGGCGAACATCGCGGTCCGGTGGGCGGTCGTGCGACCCAGTTTGCGGTGGGCTTTGCCGTGACGCATTTTCTTCTCTCCTAGGCGCAGTTAGCGCCGATCATCACCATCCCGGCCAGTCCCGACCGGGTCAGAACGAAGCGCCGGGGCCCTCCCCCGCTGTCGCGGGATCGACGGACCCGAGCCGCGCAAGGCGGCCCGGAAAGGCGCAGGGTAGGTCTTACATCTGGTCTTCGAACTTCTTGGCCAGGTCGTCGATGTTTTCCGGCGGCCAGTTGGCGACGTCCATGCCCAGGTGCAGGTTCATGTTCGCCAGCACTTCCTTGATTTCGTTCAGGGACTTGCGGCCGAAGTTCGGCGTGCGGAGCATCTCCGCCTCGGTCTTCTGGATGAGGTCGCCGATGTAGACGATGTTGTCGTTCTTCAGGCAGTTGGCCGAGCGGACCGAGAGCTCCAGTTCGTCGACCTTCTTCAGCAGCGCCGGGTTGAACGGCAGGTCCGGCTTGGCCTCGTCGGCCACCTTCTTCTTGGGCTCTTCGAAGGTGATGAAGATCTGCAGCTGGTCCTGCAGGATGCGGGCGGCGTAGGCCACCGCGTCCACCGGCGTGACCGCGCCGTTGGTTTCGATCTCCATGATCAGCTTGTCGTAGTCGAGGCTCTGGCCCTGGCGGGTCGGCTCGACACGGTCGGCGACGCGCTTGACCGGCGAGAACAGGCTGTCGACGGCGATCAGGCCGATCGGGGCGTCTTCCGGACGGTTGTGCTCGGCCGGGACATAGCCCTTGCCGTTGTTGACCGTGAACTCGATGCGGATCTCTGCGCCGTCGTCCAGGGTGCAGAGCACGTGGTCGCCGTTGAGAATCTCGATGTCGCTGGGCGCATCGATCTGGCTGGCGGTGACTTCGCCCGGACCCTTGGCGCGCAGGGTCATGCGCTTGGGGCCTTCGGCGTGCATGCGCAGCGCGAGCTGCTTCACGTTCAGCACGATATCGACGACGTCTTCACGCACGCCTTCGAGCGAGGAGAATTCGTGCACCACGCCGTCGATCTGCATCGCCGTCACGGCGGCGCCTTGCAGCGAGGAGAGGAGGACGCGGCGGAGGGAGTTGCCGAGCGTCACGCCAAAGCCGCGCTCGAGGGGCTCGGCGACGATGCGGGCCTTGCGGCTGGCGTCGGCGCCGGTCTCGATCTGCGGCTTCTCGGGGCGGATGAGCTCGTTCCAGTTACGTTCGATCACGGATGGGCGGGTCCTTGAAACGCAGGAACCCGGCCGCTCGTCAGCAGCCGGGAGGGGGGTGCGGAATGTCTACGCGGGGTACTAGACGCGCCGACGCTTGGGCGGGCGGCAGCCGTTATGTGGGATCGGAGTCACGTCACGGATAGTGGTGATCGTCATGCCGGCGGCCTGCAGCGCGCGCAGGGCCGATTCGCGGCCGGAGCCGGGGCCGGAGACGTTCACTTCGAGGGTCTTCACGCCATGCTCGGCGGCCTTCTTGCCGGCGTCCTCTGCGGCCATCTGGGCCGCGTACGGGGTCGACTTGCGCGAGCCCTTGAAGCCCATCGCGCCGGCGCTGGACCAGGAGATGGTGTTCCCCTGGGCGTCGGTGATGGTGATCAGGGTGTTGTTGAACGAGGCGTTCACGTGCGCCACGCCCGAGGTGATGTTCTTGCGTTCGCGCTTTTTGACGCGAGCCGGTTCCTTGGCCATCGAGGCTCTCTCTTACTTCTTCTTGCCGGCGATCGGCTTGGCCGGACCCTTGCGGGTGCGGGCGTTCGTGTGCGTGCGCTGACCGCGGACCGGGAGGCCCTTGCGGTGACGCAGGCCGCGGTAGCAGGCCAGGTCCATCAGACGCTTGATGGTGGTCGACGTCTCACGGCGCAGGTCGCCCTCGACGGTGAAGTCCTTGTCGATCGCTTCACGGATCTGCAGGACCTCGGCGTCGGTCAGCTGGTTCACCCGGCGGGCGTCTTCGATGCCCACCTTGGCGACGATGTCCTTGGCGGACTTCTGGCCGATGCCATGGATGTATTGAAGCGCGATCACTACGCGCTTGTTCGTCGGAATATTGACGCCTGCGATACGGGCCACGCCTAATCTCTCTTTTATCGCGCCCTGTAGGACGCACGCGCAAAACGGAACGCGACCATCACACCGGCTCTAAGCTTGCACTTCGAGCCGACGCGGGAGTCGCGCCTTTCGCGGAAGCGCACCGTTATAGGGATCGGTGCGCCGCCGTCAATGCCGGATACGGTTGATTTTCAACCTATCCGGCCAGCAATCAGATCGTCTCGAGCGCGGAGGCGATGGCGGCGGAAACCGCTTCCATCGAGCCCATGCCGTCAACGGCTTTGAGTTTGCCCTGCCCTTCGTAATAGGGGAGCAGCGGCGCCGTCTGGGCGTTGTAGGCCCCCAGGCGGGTCTTGAAGGTCTCCGGATTGTCATCCGGTCGGCCCTGTTGTTCGAACCGGCCGGTGACCCGCTCCAGCAGGACCGGCTCATCCACCAGCAGCCGCAGCACGACATCGATCTTCTGACCGCGACCGGCCAGCATCGAATCAAGCGCCTCGGCCTGGGCCACGGTGCGCGGGAAGCCATCGAAGATGGCGCCGCCCGCGGCTTCCGCCTCCGGCAGGCGTTCCTCGATCAGGGCGATGACGATCTCGTCCGAGACCAGGTCGCCCCGCGCCAGCACGCCCTTGACCCGTTCCCCGAGTTCGGAGCCCGAGGCGATGGCCGCCCGCAGCATGTCGCCCGTCGAGAGCTGCACCATGCCGCGCTCGTCAACGAGACGCTTGGCCTGGGTGCCCTTGCCGCACCCCGGCGGGCCGAACAGGATCAGATTCATCCGAAGTCTCCCCTCGCCCCGATCTTTCGCCGGAACGCCTCCCGAACTCGCGGTCTACTTACGACCACCCCGCAGTTTCGACTTCTTGATCAGGCCCTCGTACTGGTGGGCGAGCAAGTGGCTCTGGATCTGAGCGACCGTATCCATCGTCACGCTGACGACGATGAGCAGCGACGTGCCGCCGAGGTAGAAGGGAACACCGGTCTCGGCGATCAGCACCTCGGGCAGCACGCAGACGGCG
>JADZBR010000251.1 GCA_020852035.1 Caulobacteraceae bacterium | reverse complement strand
GACCGGCGCGGCCGCCACCAGGGCGGCGACGCCGACCACGACGTCGACCATCCGCTTGGCGAAGGCGCGCGCCTCGTCGGTCTGCAGGCCGGCGACGTGAGCCAGCGGCAGGTCGGCGATGCGGTCGTAGGCGGCGTCGGCCTCGGCCGAGTCGCCGTCGAGCAGCAGGGCGATCTCGTTCGGCAGCATCTCCAGCCGCTCGATCAGCTGGCGCACGCGGGTCTGGGCGCTGGCCGGCACGCCGATGACGATGCGGTCGACATAGGGCAGCACCCGGTGGGTGAGCAGGGCCTGGGTGTCGCCCAGCACCGGCACGCCCTGGATCTGCGCCGGAGCGCGGGCGGCGCGGTCGTCAAAGATGCCGAGCACCGCCACCTCGCGGCTCTCCAGCGCCGAGGCGATCATCCGGCCGACGCCTTCGGTGGCGCCGAGCACCACGATGTTGGGCGTTAGCCGGCCTTGGTTGCGCCAGTGGCGGACGACCAGAAACCAGGTGGCGTGCAGGGCGTAGAGCGCGACGAGGCTGAGGCAGAGCCAGACGCCCACCGCCTCCCAGAGCTGCGGATGGCTGCGCGTCAGGAACAGCCCGGCCAGGGTCACGCCGCCAGCCCCGGACACGGCCACCGCCAGGCGCGCCAGATGGAAGGCGAGCCCTTCGTGACGGCTGAAATCATAGGCTTTGGCCAGGTTGAGACCCGCCAGCAGGACCAGCGTCACCCCGAGCAGCAGCAGGACCGCGGTGATCGCGCCGGACGCTTCCCACGGCCGGGCGATCAGGGCGCAGGCGAAAATCGAAGCGACATCGGCGATGCGGAACAATCTTGCGGTGGCATAGCCGCTGATGCGCGCGCGCGCGGAAACCAGTCGTCCAGGCCGCAGGGGACCGCGCCGATCCGCCGAACGCTGTTGTTCCGCGGCGGGAACGTCGAGCGGCGTTTCCGGGGCCGTATCGGGCTCGATCTGACGCTCGAGCCGCGCCACACGCGCCATATTGAGAGAGACGACGTTCATCATGGGAATCTATGCAGAAGCCGCGCCATGATGCCGCTTGCGGCTAAGCTTTTGCTTAACGCGGGCCTCGATTGCCAGAACCCCTCGAAACCGCTATCGCATCGCACCCTGCCGGTGACGTGGCCGAGTGGCTGAAGGCGGCGGTTTGCTAAACCGTTGTACGGGGTAAACCCGTACCGAGGGTTCGAATCCCTCCGTCACCGCCAGCAGGCCCCTATTTCTCGGTCCGATGCTTGGGCTCTCACGCGCCTGGTGCTGTAATGCGCCTTGGCTGGAGAAACGACGGCGCGAGGCGCCGCGGGGGAGGACCCATGAAACGGCATTGGCTTGCGAGCCTGGCGCTCGCACTGGCGCTCGCGGGCGGGACGGCGGCGACGGTCCAGGCCCGGCAGGCCGCGGCGACACTCCCCGCCGGCGCCGTCGAAGCGTTCATGACCACCCGCGACGGGGTGCGCCTGGCGGCCAATGTCTACAAGCCTGAGGGGGCCGGGCCGTGGCCGGTGATTCTCTCGCGCACGCCCTATCTGAAGGACGGACGGCCCGACGCCACGCCGCAGCAGCGGGCCGGACTGGCCGCCCAGGCCAAGCGCTATACCGACGCCGGCTACGTCTATGTGCTGCAGGACGTGCGGGGCAAGGGACGCTCGGCGGGCTTCTACGCTGCCTTCGAGAACGACATCGAGGACGGCTCCGACGCCGTCGAATGGGCCGCGGCCCAGCCCTGGTCCAATGGCAAGGTAGGGATCACCGGCGGTTCGGCGCTGGGCATCACCTCGAACGCCGCGGCGATGGCCGCCCCGCCGCACCTGCAGGCGGCCTATGTGGTGGTCGCGCCCTA
This sequence comes from Caulobacteraceae bacterium, assembly GCA_020852035.1. GTDB lineage: Bacteria > Pseudomonadota > Alphaproteobacteria > Caulobacterales > Caulobacteraceae > Phenylobacterium. The sequence continues at coordinate 14,457 of JADZBR010000251.1, read as the reverse complement.
TGACCGCCTGAAGAACACCTACCTGGGCGGCGTGCTGAAGGAGAAGGACACCCTCGGCTGGCTGAAGGGGCAGGGGACCAGCGAGGACGTGCTCGACACTGTCCGGGCCCGAGCGGTCGACGACGTGTTCTGGAGCCGCGGGGCGATGAGCGTCAATCGCAAGTACATTCGCATCCCGATCTACAACGTCGGCGGCTGGTACGACATCTTCAACGACGGCAACGTCTCCAACTTCAGCTGGCTGCAGAACCACGGCGCAAAGGGCGCGCGGGGGAACCAGAAGCTGCTGATGGGCCCGTTCGGCCACGGCGAACTCTCCGGGGACCTCGCCTATCCCGGCTTCGACCGGCTGGCGCTGGGCGGCGAGCAGGAAATCCGCTGGTTCGATCACTGGTTGAAGGGCGCCGACAACGGGATCATGGACGAGCCGCCGGTCAGCTATTTCATGATGGGGGCGGCGCGGAAGGGCGCCTTTTCGCCGAAGAACCGGCTGGTGAAGGCCGCCAACTGGCCGCCGGCGTTCCGCGAGGTGCGCTATTACCTGGGCGAGGACCGCGGGCTCTCGACCCGGGCCCCGAACGCCGGCGAGGCCAAGGTCAGCTACCGCTTCGACCCGACCAAGCCCGTGCCGACCGTCGGCGGCGCCAACCTGACCTTCGAGCGGGGACCGATGGACCAGCGGGCGATCCCGGCGCGGCAGGACTACCTGCGCTTCGAGACCCCGGTGCTGGAGAGCGACGTGGTGGTCGCCGGTCCGGTCTCGGTCGACCTCTATGCCGCCACCGACGGGCCAGACACCGACTTCATGGTCAAGCTGGTCGATGTCTATCCGGATGGCTACGAAGCGCTGATCCTCGACGCCCCGATCCGCGCCCGCTACCGGGGCGGGCGGATGCCGGACGAGGTGGAGCCGATGATCCCCGGTGCGCCGACCAGACTCACCATCGACCTTTGGAACACCGCGCAAACCTTTGAAAAGGGACACAGGATCGCCCTGCATGTCACCTCCTCCAACAGCCCACGGTTCGAGGTCAATCCGAACACCGGCGAGGCGGCCGGCTCGCGCAAGGAAAAGCCGCGAGTGGCGGTGAACACCGTCTACTTCGACGCCAGCCGCCCCTCGGCCCTGGTGTTGCCGGTCATCTATCCCGACGCGCCTTAATCCGCCCGGCGGGCGATTGGCCGTTGTCGGCGACGTACGGTCGGCTATGCAGGGCCAGGAGGGACCTTGCGCGCCAGGGGCAAGGGATGATGGATCGGAAACGCCAAGCGCGCCTGGAGGCCCTGAACGGCGCATTGCGCCGCATGTTCTGAGGGCTTTCGGGACGCCCAGTGCCCGATCGGTTGCGCTCGCTCGCCGAACAGCTCGAAGAAGGCGAGGCGGCGGAAACGCCGGCCCGCCGGAGACACGCCGGCTAGGCGCCCGCCGCGGCCACGACGCCGCCGTTCAGCACCTCGCCGGGCGCCTCGGCGTCCATCAGCTTGAGCAGGCGGTTGCGGGCCCGGTTGACCCGGCTCTTGATGGTGCCGAGGGCGCAGCCGCAGATCTCCGCTGCTTCCTCATAGGAAAGCCCCGCCGCGCCCACCAGGATCAGCGCCTCGCGGTGCTCGTCGGGCAGTTGGGCGAGCGCCGCCTGCAGGCCGCTCAGGGTGACGCTCCAGTCCTGGCTGGCCTCGATCTTCAGGCTGCCGGCGATCTCGCCGCTCTCGTCGCGAACCTCGCGCCGGCGCCGGGTCACCTGGGTGTAGTAGGTGTTGCGAAGGATGGTGAAGAGCCAGGCCCGCAGGTTGGTGCCCATCTCGAACTTGTCGCGGTTGGTCCACGCCTTGATCAGGGTGTCCTGCACCAGGTCGTCGGCGTCCGATCCATTGTGCGCCAGAGACCAGGCGAAGGCCCTCAGGGCCGGGATCATCGCCACCACGTCGTCGCGCCAACTCGAAACTGCGCTCATGCCGTTCCCTCGCCCGGCTCAGCGCCGGGGCGCCCCATCGGCGGTCCAGACACGTCAAAACCTTGCACGGTGGCGAAACGCCGCCATCTGTGTTGCGTTCCGGCGGAACGTCTGGGGAACCCGGGGCGTCCCCGGGCATTGGTTTCGCCAGGGCCGGGCGCGCTTTCGCACATCAGTCATTCACGGGCGCCCCGGGGCGGAACCGACTGCGGAGAACAAGATGCCGGTATCCGAGCAAGGCCCGCGACGCGCCCAGGCCAACCTCTCCAGGGCCGATGAACTCGCCGGGCGCTTCCGCGAGGTGCGGGCCGCCACCCTGCGCTTGGTCGCCCCGATGAGCGCCGAGGACCAGTGCGTCCAGTCGATGCCCGACGCCAGCCCGGCCAAGTGGCACCTGGCGCATACGACCTGGTTCTGGGAGACCTTCCTGCTCGCGCCGCACCTGCCCGGCTATGCCCGGCTGGATGCGCGCTATGGCTATCTCTTCAACTCCTACTACGAGGCGGCCGGCGAGCGGCACCCGCGGCCGCATCGGGGGCTCCTGACGCGGCCCTCCGCCGCCGAGGTTCTGGCCTACCGCAGCCATGTCGACGAGGGCATGTCGCGCCTCTTCGAGCGCGGCGCGCCAGGGCTTTCGCCGCTGATCGAACTGGGTCTGGCGCACGAGGAACAGCATCAGGAACTGCTGTTGATGGATGCGCTGCACCTCTTCGCCCAGTCGCCCCTGCGGCCCGCCTACAGCCGCGCGCCCGAGGGGCTGGGGACCGATCCCGGGCCAATGGGTTTCGTCGATTTCGCCGGCGGGACGGTTCGTGTCGGCCATGCCGGCGAGGGCTTCGCCTTCGACAACGAGGGGCCCGCGCACGAGGTGTTGCTGCAGCCCTATCGCCTGGCCGACCGGCTGGCGACCAATGCCGACTGGCTGGCCTTCATGCAGGACGACGGCTACGGGCGCGCCGAACTGTGGCTGTCCGACGGCTGGGCGCTGGCGCGGGCGGAAGGCTGGCGCGCGCCGCTCTACTGGTTCCCGGACGGCGATGGCTGGTGCGAGATGACGCTGCTGGGCCCGCGCCCCGTCGACTGGCACGCGCCCGTCGCCCATGTCAGCTTCTACGAGGCCGACGCCTTCGCGAGCTGGGCCGGCGGGCGGCTGCCGACTGAGTTCGAGTGGGAGAACGCCGCCCGCGGCTTGCCGGCCCGCGGCAACTTCCTCTCCCGCGGGCGGCTGATGACGGCCGCCGCCGGGCCAGGGGAGGGGCTGCGCCAGATGTTCGGCGATGTCTGGGAATGGACCGGCAGCGCCTATCTGCCCTATCCGGGATTCACGCCCGACCCCGGCGCCATCGGCGAGTACAACGGCAAGTTCATGTCCGGCCAGATGGTGCTGCGCGGCGGGGCCTGCGTGACGCCGGCGGGCCATGCACGGGCGAGCTATCGCAACTTCTTCTATCCGCATCAGCGCTGGATGTTCTCCGGCGTGCGGCTGGCGAAGGACGGCCTTGCCGCGGACGACGCGGAGGCGCGGACCGATTTCGAGCGCGATGTCGTGGAGGGCCTGTCGGCCTCGCCCAAGCGGCTCGCGGCCAAGCACTTCTACGACGCCGCCGGCTCGAGCCTCTTCGAGGCGATCACCGAGCTGCCGGAATACTACCCCACCCGCACCGAGGCCGCCCTGCTCGGCCGGATCGCGCCGCGGATCGCCGCGCACATCCCGCCGCATTCGACGCTGATCGAGTACGGCAGCGGCGCCAGCACCAAGACCCGTCTGCTGCTCGACGCCGCGCCGCAGGTGGAGGTCTACATGCCGGTGGACATCTCCCGGACCGCGCTCGACGGCGCGGCCGAGCGGCTGCGTGCCGCCTATCCGGCGCTGCGGGTGGAGCCCCTGGTCGCTGACTTCACCTCCAGCCTCACGCCGCCGACCGGCCTGGACGGCCGCCCGAAGACCGGCTTCTTCCCCGGCTCGACCATCGGAAACTTCCCGCCCGGCGAAGCGACGGCCTTCCTGAAGCGCGCGCGCCGGTTCCTGGGAGCGCATGGCCTGTTCGTTGTCGGTATCGACCTGGTGAAGGACGCCGCGACCCTGGTCCGGGCCTATGACGACGCCGCCGGTGTGACCGCGGCCTTCAACAAGAACCTGCTGGCGCGCATCAACCGCGAACTGGGCGGCGAGTTCGATCTGGCCGCCTTCGATCACGAGGCCCGATGGAACGCCGCCGAGAGCCGTATCGAGATGCGCCTGGTCAGCCGCACGGGCCAGACCGTCCGCGCGGCCGGCCGATCCTTTGCGTTCGAAGCCGGCGAAACCATCCACACGGAGAACTCCTACAAGTTCACGCTGGAAGGCTTCGGGCGACTGGCGGAGGCGGCGGGCTGGCGGGTGGTCGAGAGTTGGACGAGCCTCGACCCCGCCTTCGCCGTGGTGTTGCTGGGCTAGTTTTCTTGATCCGCGCCGCGAGAGCGGCCGCCGCCGCGGGAAGCCTCGCCGCCCTTGCGGCCGGCATTGGCCGCCAGGTCGCGGTCCTTGGCGAAACTGCGCTTTTCGCTGGGTACGCTGGCGCCGCCCTTGCGGGCGATCTCGCGGCGGCGCTCAGGGTTCATCGCCGCGAAACCGCGGCGCGAACGCGGCTTTTCGGAAGCGGTGACACGGTCCATGAGGGTACTCCTGTCTGGCGGGGAATGCGGATGTGACGGCCGGCCGTCCGGCGGCGGACTCCGCGCAACGTCTCGTCAGGCGCCTTGGAGGGCGCTGCCGGCGGCGGCGGATGTGGATCTTCCGGATCGGGCATGGGCGTCCTGGCGAAGGTGCGTCCTGCCCCAACCCCCGAATCGCGCCGGGGGTTGCAAAAAAGCTTCGCCTTATTCTCGCCTTAGCGCCTCGATCGGATCGAGCTGCGCCGCCCGCCATGAGGGGTAGGCGCCGAACACCAGGCCCACCAGCATCGAGAAGCCCAGCGACAGCGGTCCCGCCCAGGCCGGGATCGCCACAGGCCAGTCGCCGAGCTTGGCCAGCGCGAAGGCGCCGCCGGCCCCGATGGTCAGGCCGATCAGCCCGCCGGCCAGGGACAGGGTGACCGCCTCCAGGGCGAACTGGATCAGCACGTCCGAGCGTTTGGCGCCGACGGCCATGCGAAGGCCGATCTCGCGCGTCCGCTCGGTCACCGCCACCAGCATGATGTTCATGATCCCGACGCCGCCGACCACCAGCGACACCGCCGCCACCGCCGCCAGCAGGATCGTGAAGGTCGCCACCGCCGCCTGGCTGGCCTCCAGGATCGAGGCCATGTTCTGCACCGAGAAGTCGTCTTCGTCGCCCGGGCGGATGCGGTGCTGCTCGCGGATGACGTTGGTGGCGTCCTCCTGCACCCGGTCGAGCTGGTCTTCGCTCTCGGCCTTGACGAAGATCTGCTGCACCGCCGTGCCGCGCACCCGCCGGCCGACGACCCGCGAGCGGATCGCCTGCAGCGGGCCGAGGACGATGTCGTCCTGGTCCTGGCCGAAGCCGCTCTGGCCCTTGGATTCCAGCACGCCGATCACCTCGAAGGGCGTGCGGCCGACCCGCACGCGCTTGCCGATCGGATCGTCGTCGCCCCAGAGCTCGCGGGCGATGGTGGGGCCGATGACGATCACCTTGCGGCCCTGGGCGATGCTGAGGTCGCGGGCGACCAGATAGTCCGGCGTCACGCCCTCGACGCGGGTGTTCCAGTTGGCGCCGTCGGCGGCCAGCTGCGCGCCGCCGCGCACGATCGGCGCGACGGCGGCGACGCCCTCGACCCGCGAGGCGATGGCCTCGCCGTCCTGTTCCGTCAGGCTTTCGCCCGACCCCGCCGCGCCGCGCACGAAGCCGCCGCCGGCGCCGCGCGAGGCGCCCGGGCTGATGATGATCAGGTTGGAGCCGAGACCGGCGATGGAGGAGGTGACCCGCTGCTGCGCCCCCAAGCCGATGGAGGTCATCATCACCACGGCGGCGACGCCGATCACCACGCCGAGCGAGGTGAGGGCGCTTCGCATCGGGTGGGCGACGATGGCGCCGGCGGCGAAGCGCACGAGCTCGATGGGCGGCATCTTCATGGGGCCGCTCCGTCGTCCTCGACGATATGGCCGTCGCGGAAGGAGATGCGCCGCCGGGCCTCGGCGGCCACCTCCAGGTCGTGGGTGACGATGGCGAGCGTCAGGCCCTCGGCGTTGAGCTGTTTGAAGAGTTCCAGCACCTCCTCGCCGGTATGGGTGTCGAGGGCGCCGGTGGGCTCGTCGGCGAGGAGAAGGTCCGGCTGGTTGGCCAGCGAGCGGGCGATGGCCACCCGCTGCTGCTGGCCGCCGGAAAGCTGGGTTGGCTTGTGGCCGGTGCGCGTGCCCAGGCCTACACGCTCCAGCAGCTGCGCCGCCCGCTCACGCCGCTCGGCGGGAGGGAAGCCGGCGTAGATCATCGGCAACTCGACGTTCTGCAGGGCGGTGAGCCGCGGCAGGAGCTGGAAGGACTGGAAGACGAAGCCGATCCGCCGGCGGCGGAACTCGGCCAGGGCGTCGTCGCCCATCTCGCCGACCTCCTCGCCCTCGAAGCGGTAGGAGCCGCCGGTCGGCCGGTCGAGACCGCCGAGGATGTTCATCAGCGAGGACTTTCCCGAGCCGGACGGGCCGATCACCGCCACATGCTCGCCGCGTTCGATCCGCAGCGAGACCCCGGCGAGGGCGGCCACCCGCTCCTCGCCCATGACGTAGATCTTGGTGAGGTCGGAAACCTCGATCACGCTCTAGCCCCCTCGCACCCGCGGGCCGCTGCTGGGCCCCATCGGTCCGCCGCTGCGCAGCTGCACCTTGGCGCGCGGTCCGCCGCCGGTGATCACCTGGTCCCCGGGCTTCAGGGGGCCGGTGATCTCGACGTAGGAGCCGTCGGTCGCGCCCATCTGCACCGGGATCGGGTCGGGCTTGCCGTTCTTCAGCACATAGACCGTGCCGGGCGTGGTCGCCGCCCGCCCGCTGCGACCGCCGCCGGCCTGCGACTGAGCGCGGATGGCGGCGAGTTTGGTCTTCTGCTCGGGCGTGAGGATCGCCTCAAGCTTGGTGTAGCTTTCCTGCATCGACTTGCGCATGGCCTCGCGCATCGCCTGCCGGTCGCCCGAGCCGATCGAGCCGCGCGCTTTCTCGCGCGCCTCGGCGAAGATCGCTTCGGCCTTCTTGCGCTGGTCGGCGTCGAGGCCGAGTTGCTCGATCACCCGCTGGCCGCCGCCCGCGCCCGCGCCCTGGCCCTGGCGCCGCTGGCCGGCGCCCTGACTGGCTCCGCCGCCTTGCCGCTGCTGCTGCGGCTGGGCGTCCGGCGGGCTCCAGCGCAGGGCCGCGGCCGGCACGCGCAGCACGTTGCGCCGCTGCTCCAGCACGATGTCGGCGTTGGCGGTCATGCCGGGCAGGAGGTTGCCGCGCGGATTGTCGGCCTCGGCGATCACCGTATAGGCGACCACGTTCTGCTCGGTGGTCGGCTGCTTTCGCACCTGGGTGACGACGCCGGTGAAGTTCTCGTCCGGGAAGGCGTCGACGGTGAAGCGCACCTCTTGACCCTCGCGCACCTGGCCGATGTCGGCCTCGTCGACGCTGATCTTCACCTCCAGCTTGGAAAGGTCCTGCGCCAGCCGGAACAGCACCGGGGCGGAGAGGCTGGCGGCCACCGTCTGGCCGGGCTCGATGGCCCGCTCGACGACGATGCCGTCGATCGGCGCCACGATTCGGGTGCGGCCGAGGTCGACCTTCACGGCCTGCAGCGAGGCGGAGGACTGCGCCACCCGGGCGCGCTGGGCGTTGGCGTTGGCGCGGGCCGAAGCCACCGACGCCTGCGCCTGCTTGTAGGCGGCCTCGGCCTGCTCCAGCACGGCCGGGGCGTAGATGTTCTTGGCGACCAGCGAGCGCTTACGGTTCAGGTCGGCCAGCGCGACGGCAGCCTGCGCCTCGGCGGTCTGGATGGCGGCCTGCGAGGCGCCGAGGGTCGCTGTGGAGGCGCCGACCTCGGCCTGGCTCTGCGCCAGGCGCTGTTCCTGGGTCTGCGGATCGAGCACGGCCATCACCTGGCCGGCGACCACGCGATCGTTGAAATCCACCAGCACGTCGCGGATCTGGCCGGAAATCTGCGAGCCCACCTCGACGGTGACCAGCGCCTGCAGCGAGCCGGAGGCCGACACCGAACGGGTGATCGAGCCGCGGTCGACCTCGCCGAATCTATAGGGATCCTTCGGCTCCTTGGGCCGGAGCAGCCAGGCGGCCAGGGCCACCACCGCGAGCAGCACCAGGGCCCCGCCGATCAGGACTCGGGGCGAAGGCGGTGTGCGCCGACGGCGCGGGGCGGGGGTGGCGTTCATGCGGGCGGGCCGCTCCTCAACGGGTGACTGACGGCCGGATAGCCGGCGCAAGCTGAACGCCGCCTGACCCCGGCCGCGTCCTAATGGTCATGCAGAGCTTCACCAGAGCGCCGTGTCGGCAGGATTTCATCGGCAAGTCCGTGTCTTGCGCCCCGGCAATAATGGTCACGCGGGCAACATGACCCGCGCGGTGAGGCCGCCGCCGGTCCGGTTGAACAGGGTCACGTCGCCGCCGTGGCCGCGCGCCACCGAGCGGACCACCGCCAGCCCGAGGCCGGCGCCGCCGGTCTGCCGGCTGCGCGAGGGCTCGCGGCGGTAGAAGGGATCGAACACCCGCTCCAGGTCCTCCTCGGGCACGCCGGGGCCGTCGTCGTCGATCTCGACCACCGCCGTCGGGCCGTCGCGGAACACCCGGGCGCGGGCCGCGCCGCCGAACTTCACCGCGTTCTCCAGCAGGTTCGAGAACAGCCGCCTGAGCGCCAGGGGATCGCCGCTCAGGATCACCCGTTCGCTCCGCTCCACCTCGCATTTCGACCCGGTCTCGCTCATCTCGTCGCACAGGCTTTCGACCAGGGAGGACAGCTCCAGCGGCGTGCGCTCGCCCCGCTGGCCGGCGTCCCTCACGAAGGAGAGGGTCGCGGCGATCATTTCCTCCATCTGGTCGAGGTCGGCGGCCATCTTGCCGCGCTCGGCGTCCGGCACGCTTTCGATGCGGAAGCGCAGGCGGGTGAGGGGCGTGCGCAGATCATGGGCGATGGCGGCGACCATGGCGGTGCGGTCGTCGACATAGCGGGCGAGGCGCTCCTGCATGTCGTTGAACGCCTTGGCCGCCACGCGGATCTCCGCCGATCCCTTCAGGGGCAATGGCTCGGCGCGAGGATCGCGGCCCAGCCGGTCGGCGGCCTCGGCGAACAGGGAGATCGGCCGCGACAGCCGGCGTGCGAACAGCCAGGCGATCGGGACCATGACCAGGGCGCTGAGCAGGAACCAGAGCGCCACCCGCTGGCGCCACGGGCTGAAGAAGCCGGGCGGCTCCGGCTGCACGATGCGCCAGCCGCCGTCCGCCTGCCGCACGCCGACCTCGAAGGGGGCGATCAGGAAGTGCTCGTCGCGGCCGCCGCCCTCGCGGATGATCCGCGCTCGGATGGTGCGAAGGGTCCGCCGGTCCGTCCACGGCGGGCGGTACTCCGCGCCGATCTTGATGTCGTCCTCCGCGACGCCCAGCGCCTCGGCGAGGTTGGCCTTGATGGCCGGCACGTAGCGGCCGCGCAGGGGCGGAGAGGGCGGCTCGGGGCGGATGAGCACCTTCAGGGCGCGCCGCTCGGTGAAGCTCGGCGGATTGGGTCCCAGGGTCTGGGCGATCTCGCTGAGGCGATAGAAGTCCGGCGTCGGCGGCGGCAGCTGGAAGACGATGAAGGCGCTGATGCCCTGGGCGGCGACCAGGCTCAGCACGATCAGCGCCAGCAGCTGGCCGAAGAGCGTCGCCGTCGGCGCCCGGTGGGGGCGCGTCACGTGCGCTTCACCTTGGCGGTGAACATGTAGCCTTCGTTGCGGATGGTGCGGATCAGGTCCTGGCCCGCGCCGCCGTCGTCCAGCTTCTTGCGCAGGCGGCTGATCTGCACGTCGATGGCCCGGTCGAAGGCTTCGGAGTCCGGGCCGCGGGCGAACTCCAGCAACTGGTCGCGGCTCAGCACCCGCTGCGGGCGCTCGACGAAGGTGCGCAGCAGCGAGAACTCGCCCGACGAAAGATTCACCACCACCCCCTGCGGCGAGCGCAACTCGCGGCGCACCAGGTCGAGCCGCCAGCCGGCGAACTCGCAGCCGGCGCCGATGGCCGAGGGGTCGCCCTCGCGTGACTCGGCCCGGCGGCGCAGCACGGCGCGGATGCGGGCCAGCAGTTCGCGCGGGTTGCAGGGCTTGGGCAGGTAGTCGTCGGCGCCGAGCTCCAGGCCGATGATCCGGTCGGTGTCCTCGCCCATCGCCGAGAGCATGATGATCGGCGGCGCGCCTTCGGCGCCAGCCAGGCGTCGGCAGATGGCCAGGCCGTCCTCGCCCGGCAGCATGACGTCGAGGACGATGAGGTCGGTGCGGCCGCGCTCCAGCGCCTCTTCCATCTCGCGGGCGTCGGCGGCGGTCTCCACCGCATAGCCGTGGCGGCCCAGGAAATCGGAGACGACGTCGCGAATCCCCGGGTCGTCGTCGACCATCAGGATGCGGGCCGCAGGCTCGGTGGCGGGATCGACACGGGTCTCCATCGCGCCGATCATTGGGTCCCTCACGTAACGACTGGATTTCACGGCTGAAAGCCGCCGTCAGGACCGCGCCAGCACGGCGTCGGCCACGAAGGGGTTGGATCGGCGCTCCTGGCCGAAGGACGACATCGGCCCGTGACCGGGCACGAAGCGCACGTCGTCGCCCAAGGGCCAGAGCTTCTCGGTGATGGCGTTGATCAGGTCGGCGTGGTTCCCGCGCGGGAAATCGGTGCGGCCGATGGAGCCCTGGAACAGCACGTCGCCGACCTGGGCGAAGCGGGCCTCGCGGTTGAAGAAGATCACATGGCCAGGCGTGTGGCCCGGGCAGTGGATGACCTCGAAGGTGGTCTCGCCGAGGGTGACGACGTCGCCGTCCTCCAACCAGCGGTCCGGCGTGAAGCCCTTGGCCTCGGGCATGCCCCACTTGGCGCCGGAGGCGTCGATCTGGTCGATCCAGAAGGCGTCGTCCTTGTGCGGCCCCTCGATGGGGACGCCGGTGGCCTCCTTCAGCGCCGCCGTGCCGCCGGCGTGGTCGAGGTGCCCGTGGGTGATCCAGATCTTCTCCAGCGTCAGGCCGGGCTGGGCCAGCGCCCCCAGGATCATCGGCACCTCGCCGCCGGGATCGATCACGGCGGCCTTCTTGGTCCTGGCGCACCAGACGATGGTGCAGTTCTGCTGCAATGGCGTGACCGGCGCGATCAGCGCGCGGATCGGCGGCCCTTCGGGTGCGGTCTCGGACATGCCGGACAAGATCGGCTTTCCGGGCGCGAAAGGGAAGCTCCGCCGAACGGCCTTGCGTCCTTCGAGACGCGCTTCGCGCTCCTCAGGATGACTATGTCAGCACCAACTTGGTCATGGTGAGGGCGGCCCGGAGGGCCGCATCTCGAACCACGCAACGCCTCTCCGCTTCTATTCCCGCGTGTCGCCGACGCCCTCGCGGATGGCTTCCAGCGGGGTCGGGTCGCCCTCGTCATCGACCTGCGGCAGGCCGCGGGCCAGGCGCGAGTTGCGCATGCCGTAGGCCAGGTAGATCACCGCCCCGAGCACGATGTAGCTGCCCAGGATCATCGCCGGGATCGGATCGCCGCTGCTGGCCTTGATGAAGATGTCGGCGATCAGCGGCGCGGCCATGATGAAGGCGAAGACGACACCGAGAATCGGGATCGCCGCCCCGCCCGGCGCGCGGAACGGGCGCACCAGGTCGGGCCGCGCCTTGCGCAGCCACAGCACGCTCACGCAGACGATGGCGAAGGCGCAGGCCGTGCCCAGGCTGACCAGGTCGCCGAGGATGGTGATCGGCAGCATGGAGGAGGCCACCGCGATCAGCCCGCCCAGCACGATGGTGCCGATCCAGGGCGTGCGGAAGCCCTTGTGCAGGGTGGAGAACAGCCTCGGCAGCAGGCCGTCGCGGGCCATCGCGTAGAACACGCGGCTCTGGCCATAGGTGAGGATCAGCATCACCGAGGTCAGGCCGGCGATGGCGCCCACTTTGATCAGGAACGAGAACCAGGGCATGCCCATGCGGTCCACCGCCAGGGCGATCGGTTCCGGCACGCCCAACTCGCGGAAGGGAACTACGCCGGTCAGCACCGCGGCCACGCAGATGTAGATGGCCGTGCAGGCGAACAGCGAGCCCAGGATGCCGAAAGGCATGTCCTTCTGCGGGTTCTTGGCCTCGCCGGCGGCGGTCGAGACCGCCTCGAAGCCGACATAGGCGAAGAAGATCACCGAGGCGGCGCGGAACACCCCCTGCACCCCATAAGTGAAACCCCCTTCGTTCGGGGGAATGAAGGGGGTCCAGTTGTCCGAATTGATGAAGAAGACGCCCATGGCCACGAAGGCCAGCAGCACGCCCACCTTGATCACCACGATGACGTTGTTGACCGAGGCGGACTCGGAGATGCCGAGCACCAGCAGCGTGGTGACGGCGAGGATGCCCAGGGCCGCGACCAGGTTGAAACTGCCGGTCATCTGGAAGGTCAGCCCGCCGTCCGGCCCGGTGATCGACTGGATCATCGAACTGGAAAGCTCCGGCGGGATGGTGATCCCGAAGTCCCTGAGGAAGCTGACCGCATAGCCCGACCAGCCGACCGCCACGGTGGCCGCCGCGACGCCGTATTCCAGCACCAGCAGCCAGCCCATCGTCCAGGCGATCACTTCGCCGAGCGTGGCGTAGGAATAGGTATAGGCCGAACCGGCCACCGGCATGGTCGAGGCCAGCTCCGCATAGCACAGGCCCGCGAAGGCGCAGGCCAGGCCCGCGATCACGAACGACAGCATCACCGCCGGCCCGGCGAAGTTCGCCGCCGCCGCGCCGGTCATCACATAGATCCCCGCGCCGATGATGCAGCCGATGCCGAGGAAGACCAGGTTGATCGGCCCGAGGGTCCGTTTCAGGGCATGGCCAGCGGCCTCGCGCTGGATCTGGTCGACGGATTTCTTGATGAACAGCCGATTCCCGCTCGGCGCGGCGTCTGCGGACATGCCGTCACGTTCCCCCTTGAAGGGGCGGAGGTCCGACCCCTTGGTCTTGTGGGAGGGGACGCTAGAGCGCATCGCCGGTGCGCGCAACGCCCTGCCGTGACCCTGCGGCGATCAGGGGCTAAGGCTGCCCTCAAGATGCTGCCGATCGAGGAAGTTCTGCCCGCGCTGAAGGCGGCCTTGGCCGAAGGGCCGAACGCCGTGCTGGTCGCTCCGCCCGGCGCCGGCAAGACCACGGGCGCGCCGCCGGCCCTGCTGGACGCGCCCTGGGCCGCCGGGGGGCGGATCGTCGTGCTGGAGCCCCGGCGCCTGGCGGCCCGCGCCGCCGCCGCCCGCATGGCCGCGATGCTGGGCGAGCCTGTGGGTGAGACGGTCGGCTTCCGCGTGCGGATGCAGTCGAAGGTCTCGGCCCGCACCCGCATCGAGGTGGTGACCGAGGGCGTCTTCACCCGCCGCATCCTGGCCGACCCCGGCCTCGACGGCGTCGCCGCCGTGCTGTTCGACGAGTTCCACGAGCGCAGCCTGGAGGCCGACCTCGGCCTTGCCCTGGCGCACGATGCGCAGGGGCTGCTGCGCCCGGACCTGCGCCTGCTCGCCATGTCCGCCACGCTCGACGGGGCGGCCGTCGCTCGGCTGCTCGACGACGCCCCGGTGATCGAGAGCCGGGGCCGCGCCTTTCCCGTCGAGACCCGCTGCCTCGGCCGCGACCCGGCGCTGCGCCTGGAGGACCAGATGGTCCGCGCCGTCGAGCGCGCCCTGGCCGAGGAGACCGGAGGCGTCCTCGCCTTCCTGCCGGGGCAGGGGGAAATCCTGCGGGTCGCCGAGCGTCTCTCCGAGCGGCTGCGGAACCGTCCGGTGGACATCGCCCCACTCTACGGCGCCCTCGACCTCGCCGCCCAGGACCGCGCCATCGCGCCGGCGCCGCCCGGCCGCCGCAAGGTCGTGCTGGCCACCTCCATCGCCGAGACCAGCCTGACGCTGCAGGGCGTCCGCGTCGTGGTCGACTGCGGCCTCGCCCGCGTCCCCCGATATGACGTGGCCGCCGGTGTCACGCGCCTGGCCACCGTGCGCGTCAGCCGCGCCGCCGCCGACCAGCGCCGCGGCCGCGCCGGCCGCACCGAGCCGGGCGTCTGCTATCGCCTGTGGGATGAGGCCGAGACCCGCAGCCTGCCGCCGTTCGCCGAGCCGGAGATCCGCCAGGCCGACCTCTCCGGCTTCGCCCTCGACCTCGCCCGCTGGGGCGCCCGCGACGCGGCGAGCCTGGCCGTCCTCGATCCGCCGCCGAAGGCCGCCTTCGCCGAAGCCCGCGACCTGCTCGCCCGCCTGGGGGCGCTGGACGAGGCCGGCGCCCTGACGGCGCACGGCGAGGCCCTGGCCCGCCTGCCGCTCGCCCCACGGCTGGCGCACATGCTGCGGAAGGCCGCCGAG
>JADZBR010000250.1 GCA_020852035.1 Caulobacteraceae bacterium | reverse complement strand
GCCGGCGTGGCTGCGCATGCCGACGCCGATCACCGAGACCTTGGCGACGTCCTCGTCGACCGCCACGTCCTGGAAGCCGATCTCCTTCTGGGCGGCCTTGACGATCTCCTCCGTGCGGCTGGCGTCGCGCTTGCCGACCGTGAACTCCATGTTCGCCGCGCCTTCCGAGCGGGCGTGGCTCTGCACGATCATGTCGACGTTGACGTTGGCGTCGGCCAGCCGCCCGAAGATCGCCGAGGAGACCCCCGGATGGTCCGGCAGGCCGAACAGGCTGATCTTGGCCTCGTCGCGGCTGGAGGCCACGCCCGAGACGATGCGCTTTTCCATGATCTCTTCCTCGTCGCAGACGATGGTGCCCTGGCCGGGCGCTTCTCCGGGTTCGACAAAGCTCGACAGCACCCGCACGCGCACGTTCTGCGACATGGCGAGTTCGACCGAGCGGGTCTGCAGCACCTTGGCCCCCAGGGAGGCCATCTCCAGCATCTCCTCGTAGGAGATCTTGGCGAGCTTGCGGGCCTTCTGCTCGATGCGCGGGTCGGTCGTGTAGACGCCATCCACGTCGGTATAGATGTCGCACCGCTCGGCCTTCAGCGCCGCGGCGATGGCCACCGCGCTGGTGTCCGAGCCGCCACGCCCGAGCGTGGCGATGCGCCCGTCCCGCGTCACGCCCTGGAAGCCGGCGATCACCGCCACCTCGCCAGTGTTCATGGCGTCGCCGAGCTTTTCGGGCGGGATGTCGTCGATGCGCGCGCGGCCGTGGGCGTCGTCGGCGATGATCGGAATCTGCCAGCCGAGCCAGGAGCGCGCCCGGTGGCCCATGTTGCGCAGGGTGAGCGCCAGAAGCCCGGCGGTCACCTGCTCGCCGGACGCGACCACGGCGTCATATTCGTCGTCGACCTGTTCGATGCCTTGCGCCGCCGGTCCGGCGCCGTCGGTCCACGCGACCAGTTCATTGGTCTTGCCGGCCATAGCGGAAACCACCACCGCGACCTGGTGGCCGGCGGCGACTTCGGCGGCCACCAGCCGCGCCACGCGCCGGATGCGCTCCAGGTCGGCCACCGAAGTGCCGCCGAACTTCATCACCAAGCGTGACACGCGCTGAACGATCCTCGTTTCCTATGATGCGGGGCGCTTCTAGACGGCATCCCCCCGGCTTGTCATCCCGGACGGCGCAGCCGATCCGGGACCCAGGGCCGCGAGCGCCTCGCCGACCGCCCTGGGTCCCGGCTCTACGCTTCGCTCCGGCCGGGATGACGGTTAGGATAGGGCCATGTCCGCCGAAGCTCTCCGCACCTCCGTCGACGAAGCCGATGTCGAGCGGTTCTCCCGCATCGCCGCCGAGTGGTGGGACCCGAACGGCAAGTTCGCCCCGCTGCACCGCTTCAACCCCGTGCGCCTGCAGTTCATCCGTGAACACGCCCTGGTCGCCTTCCAGCGCGACGGCGGGGCGCGGCGCCCCTTCGAGGGGCTGAGCCTGCTCGACATCGGCTGCGGCGGCGGCCTGCTGTCGGAGCCGATGAGCCGGCTGGGCTTCACCGTCACCGGCGTCGACGCCTCCGAACGCAACATCGGCACGGCCTCCACCCACGCGGCCGAACAGGGCCTTTCGATCAACTATCGCGCCGCCACCGCCGAACAGCTGCTGGCCGAGGGCGCGGGCCCGTTCGACGTGATCCTCAACATGGAGGTGATCGAGCACGTCGCCGACCCGGGCGAGTTCCTGCGCACCTGTGCGCGCCTGCTCGCCCCCGGCGGCCTGATGGTTGTCGCCACCCTCAACCGCACCCTGAAGTCCCTCGCGCTGGCCAAGATCGGCGCGGAATACGTGCTGCGCTGGCTGCCGGCTGGCACGCACGACTGGAAGAAGTTCCTGAAGCCGCTGGAACTGGAAGCCTTCCTCGAAGGCGAAGGGGTGAAGGGCCACGGCCCCTTCGGCGTGTCCTTCAACCCCCTGACCGGCAAGTGGAGCCAGGGCCGGGACGCCGACGTGAACTACATGATCACCGTGACCCGGCCGAAGGCGAGCTAGCTTCCTTCTCCCCTTGCGGGAGAAGGTGGCCGCGAAGCGGTCGAATGAGGGGTCGAAGACTATCGACGCTGCGAAAGCGGATCGGCCGGGTGCGAACGGATGGGCCTGAGAGACCCCTCATCCGTCGGCGACGCCGACACCTTCTCCCGCAAGGGGAGAAGGATCACGCCTGGAACCTCACATAGCCTTCCGGGCTGATCGGCCAGGCCGGGTTGTGGGCGATCTCCCAGGCGTGGTCATCCGGATCGGCGACATAGCCGCGAAAGCCGCCGTGCGGCGGGGCGTCGCCGGGACGCAGCACCTTGCCGCCCGCCGCCGCCAGCCGGTCGATCAGCGGCTGCACCTCCGCTTCCGAAGCCACGTTGTGCGCCAGGGCGAAGGCGCCGGGCCGCGCGAGGCCGGATCGCTGCATGTCGCCTTCCAGCTGCGAGGTCAGCCAGGTCCCGAGCACCAGACCGTTCATCTGGTAGAAGGCGATTTCCTTGTTCTCGAACACCGGCGCCCAGCCGAAGCCGTCCGCATAGAAACGCTTCGAGCGCGCCAGGTCGGCGACGCCGAGGGTGATGACAGAAATCTGCTGTTGCATGGTCCACGTCCTTGTCCGCGCCGGCGCAGGATGCGCCGACGGTGAAGGCCGCGGGACTTGGCGCGAACGCCAGCCAGAGTTTCCGCCTCATGCGGGAACGACCGGGCTAACCAAACCGGTCCGCCTTTTTCGACGATCAAAGGATACGCCCGTCGGCCGGCCGAGCAAGCGGCGCCGCTAGTTCATCTCGTCCGGTTTCGGCGGCGCGTCCGGCAGCGGCGCGACCGGCACGCCGTCCTCGACCAGCTTCTTCACCTCGGCGGGACTGGCTTCGCCGTAGATGCCGCGGTCCTCGCTGCGCCCCTCGTGGATGTCGCGGGCCTCGCGGGCGAAGGCGTCGCCGACATAGTCGAAGTTGTCCTCCACGTGCCGGCGCACCCGGCCGGCGGCCTCCATCATCATGGCGTGCATCTGCGGCGAGGCGTCCGAGGGCTTGGTGCGCTTCGTCCCCGCCACGGCCGGGGCCATGATCTGCTTCCGAACCGCCTTGGAGGCGCAGACCGGGCACTCCAGCAGCCCTCTGGCCTGCTGGTCGTCGTAGTCGGCGGACGAGCCGAACCAGCCCTCGAAGGGGTGCTCGTGCTCGCAGGTGAGGGCGTATTTGATCATGGTCCGGTGAAGGCGCGGGCGTTCTTCAGCGCCGGTATGGCGGCGCGGGCCTTAACCACCTCTTCCAGGTCCAGATCAACCGTCAGTACGCCCGGCTCGTCGTGGTCGAGTTTGCCGATGACCTGCCCCCAGGGCGCGACGGCCAGCGAATGGCCGTAGGTGCCGCGCCCGTCCTCGTGGAAGCCGCCCTGCGCCGGCGCCAGCACGAACGAGCCGGTCTCGATCGCCCGGGCGCGCATCAGCACTTCCCAGTGCGCCTCGCCGGTCGGGCGGGTGAAGGCGGCGGGGATGGTCAGCACCTCGGCGCCCGCCGCGGCCAGCGCCCGGTAGAGCATCGGAAAGCGCAGGTCGTAGCAGATCGAAAGGCCCAGCCGGACGCCCTCGACATCGGCGACGGCGGCCCGATCGCCCGGCTCGTAGCTCTCCGATTCCCGCGCCGTCTCGCCGGTCGGCAGGTCGACGTCGAACATGTGCAGCTTGTCGTACCAGGCGGCGATCTCGCCCTTGGGCGTCACCAGCAGCGAACGGTTGGCCGCCTTGCCGTCCGGCCGCCTGACCAGCGCCGAGCCGATCAGCAGCCAGACGCCGAGATCGGCGGCGGCTGCCCGCAGGCCGGCGACGCAGGGATCGTCCTCAAGCGGCTTCAGAACGGCGGCCAGCCTGGCCTTGTCCTTCTGCAAAAGGTTGGTCGCCTCCGGCGTCGCGATCAGCCGCGCGCCTTCTCCGGCCGCCTGGCGCACCAGCGGCAGGGCTTGAGCGAGCGCCGCATCCTGCGAGGCCGGCGTGCGGAGTTGAACGAGGGAGGCGCGGAAACTCATTGCGTGGTTCGAGACACGGCCCTGCGGGCCGCCCTCACCATGACGAGGTTTCTGCTGACATAGTCATCCTGAGGAGCGCAAAGCGCGTCTCGAGGGACGCATCGCATCTCAGCCCGCCAGCATCGCATCGAGCTTCCCCGCCCGCTCCAGCGCCATCATGTCGTCCGAACCGCCGATGTGCTCGTCGCCGATGAAGATCTGCGGGAAGGTGGAGCCGCCGTTCGCGCGCTGGATCATCTCGCGCTTCTTCTCCGGGTCGAAGGCGGCCTCGATCTCGGTGAACTCAACCCCCTTCTTCTCGAGCAAGTCGAGCGCGCGGATGCAATAGGGGCAGTAGGGTTTGGTGTAGATGGTGACGTGAGCCATGTCGCTCATATGGTGAGGTGCGAAGCTTCTTTAACACGCGCCACCACCGCCAGGTCCACCGCCGAGGCGCCGGCTTTCAACAGCGCCCGCGCGCAGCCCTCCGCCGTCGCGCCGGTGGTCAGCACGTCGTCGACCAGCAACACCCGCTTGTCGGCGACCTTCGGGACGAGCCGAGGCGGCACCGCGAAGGCCCCCGCCACGTTGCGCCGCCGTCCCGAGCCGGACTTTCCGCCCTGGCTTTCGGTGCGCCGCACCCGCCGCACCACGTCGGGCCAGTAGTCCACGCCGGAGAGCCTGCTGAGCGGCCGGGCGATCTCGGCCGCCTGGTTGTAGCGCCGCGACAGCAGCCGCCACGGATGCATCGGCACCGGCGCGATGGCGTCCGCCTCGGCCAGCAGCGTCCGGGCGGCGCGGTTCAGCCAGCGCGCGAACAAGGGCGCCAGATCCAGCCGGTCGGCGTGCTTCAGTTGCAGGATCAGGTCGCGCGAGCCCTCGTCGTAGAGGCAGGCGGCCCTGGCCCGCGCAAAACGCCTCGGCCGCGCCTCGCAGGCCGCGCAGAGCGCGCCCGCGCCCAGCCCGTGCTCGAACGGCGCGCCGCAGCCGTCGCAGACCGGCTCCTCCAGGAAGACGATGCGGTTCCAGGCTTCCGACGACAGCCCGATCCCGTGCGGCGAGGCCTGGCCATCGAGCCCATGCGGCGGCAGCGCGAGGTCGAGCGCGCCGCGCAACGCCTCGCCAAGCCGCCCCCCCGGTTTCCATGCCGACCGCAAGAGGCCATGTTCGCCGCGCATGCTGCTCGCCCCCAAAGTCTTCGACCCCGACCTGCGCCGCCTCCGCCTGGACCGCGCCGCGGCCGGTTTCGCCGCCGCCGATTTCCTGCACCGCCGGGCCGCCGCCGACGTGGTCGAGCGGCTGGAGGCGATCATGCGCCGGTTCCCGATGGCCGTCGACCTCGCCGCCCGCCGCGGCGCCTTCGCCGAGGCCCTGGCCGCCAGCGACGCCCGCCGCCGGGTCGAGACCCTGGTCGAGATGGAGACCTCGCCCGCCATGCTGGCCGGCCGCCGGGGGCATTTCGTGCTCGGCGACGCCGAGGCGCTGCCCTTCGCGCCCGCCAGCCTCGATCTGGTCATCTCGGTGCTGGCCCTGCACTGGACCAACGATGTGGTCGGCGCCCTGGTGCAGGCCCGCCGGGCGCTGAAGCCAGACGGCCTGTTCCTCGCCGCCTTCCTCGGCGGCGCCACCCTGCACGAACTGCGCGGCTGCCTGCTCGCCGCCGAGGCGGAGCTGACCGGCGGCGCGGCTCAGCGGGTCTCGCCCTTCGCCGACCCCGCCGACGCGCCGAGCCTCCTGCAGCGCGCCGGCTTCGTGATGCCTGTGGCCGACATGGACCGGGTGACGGTGCGCTACGCCGATCCGCTGGCCCTGCTCGCCGACCTGCGCCGCATGGGCGAGACCGCCGCCTTCGCCGACCGCGCGCCGAAGCTGCGCCGGGCGGTGCTGGCGAGGGCGCGCGAACTCTACATCGAACAGTTCGCCGAGCCCGACGGGCGCGTGCCCGCGACCTTCGAGATCCTGACGCTCACGGGGTGGGCGGCGACCTGAGACGGCGGGGAAGGCGGCCCCTGGCTCCATGCCCCACGGAACAGGCTCTAGGTTTTCGCCGCCGGGCGTTCCGGCAGCCTGAACTCCGGCGACCAGTGGGTGGCGGTGCCGGCGGTCACGTACCAGCAGATCAGCAGGGCGCAGAGGAAGGCGCCGGGCAGGGCGCTGGCCGTGCGCCGCCAGGTGAAGGCCGCGATCAGGCCGACGACCATCAGCAGCGGCACGAACTGGATGGCGATGAGGGTGTTCAGCGGTTCGGCCGCGATCAGCCGCACGCCGGTGGCGAACAACCAGGCGTACTGCAGCGCCAGCAGGGCGACGAAGCCCAGGGACATGGCGAGGGCGGCTGTCAGGTACTGCGCCCAGGCCGGCTCGTCCTTCACCGCCAGATTGGCGATCAGGGCGCGCACGGCGATCAGGAAGAAGGCCGCCCAGGGGACCAGATAGGCGAGGGCGAAGCCGGCGTGGCGCGCGTCGAGCGGCTTGAGGCCCAGCACCCAGAAGCGGAAGTCGACCTTGAACGCCGCATCGACCAGCGCGAGCGCGCCATAGCCGATCGCCGCTGTCGCCAGCGCCAGGCCGATCGCGCCCAGCCACGGCTGGCGGAAGGCGGGCTTCGGCCCGCGCAGCAGAAGGCCGAGCAACAGGGTGACGATGCCGTTCAGCAGCGCCCAGACCACCAGCTGGTTGCCGATGTACTGGGGGAAGAATCGCATCGGGAAGAAGACCCCGCCCAGCTTCATGAACGGGAAGAAGGTGAGGGCGGGGACCGCCGCGGTCAGGACGAAGGCCAGCCACCAGCGCCCGTCGCGGCGCTCGCGCGCGGCCACGCCGGGCGCCGCCAGGCGCGCGAAGGGCGGCAGGGTCAGCAGCAGCTGGAAGGTTCCCAGCAGCAGGATCACGAAGCCGATGAACGCCAGCCCCGTGCCGACCTCCTTCCATATCCAGATCTGGTCGCCCGGCGGGCGCGAATCGACGCGGTCCAGGGTGGCCTGGAACCAGGCCACCGCCGGAGCGACGCCGCCGACGGAGAAGTGCTCCCAGGGATGGGTGACCGGCGGCAGGTGCAGCCGGCGCGCCGTGCCTTCCGCGATCGAGCCGTAGAGCCGCTCCGGCGCGACCGGGCTGGTGGTCCCGAACAGCGCCATGAGCTTGGGCGAGCGGCCGATGTCTCCGCCCTTGGCGACCTCCCACATCAGCGGGGCGAACTCGTCGTAGCGGCCGAACACCACGGCGGTGTTGCGCGGGAAATCGGGCGTGCCGGGCGGGGCGGCGCCGAGAAAGCCGGTGGTGGAGCCCTCCAGCACCATAGCCCGGTAGCCGTCCGGCTGGGCCTGGGCGGCGGCCTGGATGGGGATGCCGCCCATGCTGTGGCCTTCCAGGCCGATGTTGGCGCGGTCCACGAACGGCAGGCCTTGCAGGTAGCGCAGCGCCGCGGGGCCGCCGAACCCCTGCTGGCCGACGGCGGCCTGCGAATAGCCGTGTCCGGTCATCTCCATCGCCAGCACCACCACGCCGCGGCGCGCGAGTTCGATGGCGAAGGCGCTCTGCATCTCGCGGGTGTTGATGTAGCCGTGGCTGGCCAGCACCGCCGGCGCCGGGGCGCCCGCGGTGGCGTTCCGCGGGACGTAGAGCAGGCCGCTCATCGTCTTGCCGTCCTCGCCGGGATAGCGGACGTCCTCGATCCGCACGCCGCCCGAAGTCTGGATCAGGTGCGCCAGCAGCGATCCCATAAGGATCAGCGCCCAGCCGAGCGCGAACAGTCCCCACCGCCGCATGCTTCCCCCCGAAAGCCGGTTGTTCCGCGCCAGCCTGCGCCCATTTCCCGCGCCGCGCCAGCGACTGCCTAAAACCCGGGCTTCGCGTTTTCTTGACAGCCAAGGTTGCAAAACCTTGTCCGAATTCGTCGCCGGAACTGCTAGTTAGCTCACCTGAAGGGACAGGGAGACGTCATGGCCGCACCGGGCCTCGCCATCCGTGGGCAGAGAAGCCTGCTCCGCCAGATCCGCGAGGCTCTGGCCGGGGGCGGGCCCGCCCAGGCGCGCCTGGACATGGTGGTGCGGATCATCGCCCGCTCGATGGTGGCCGAGGTCTGCTCGATCTATCTGCGCAGGGCTGCCGGCGACCTGGAGCTGTTCGCCACCGAGGGCCTGGACCCCGGCGCCGTCCACGTCACCCGCCTCAAGCCCGGCGAGGGCCTGGTCGGCGAGATCGTGCGGCTGGGGCGCCCCTTGAGCCTCTCCGACGCGCCCAGCCACCCGGCCTTCTCCTACCGGCCGGAGACGCAGGAGGACCCGTTCCACTCCTTCCTCGGCGTGCCGCTGCTGCGCGGCGGGCGGACGATCGGCGTGCTGGTCGTGCAGAACCGCACCGAGCGGGTCTACGAGGACGACGAGGTCGAGGACCTGCAGATCGTCGCGATGGTGCTGGCCGAGATGGTGGCGGCGGGCGAACTGCTCGGCGGCGAGGCGCTGAAGGGCGTCGAGATCGCCCCGCAGAAGCCCGAGCGGGTGAAGGGCGCCAAGTTCGCCGAGGGCCTGGCGATCGGGGTGGCGGTGCTGCACGAGCCGCCGATGGGGCCCTCCCAGTTGCTGACCGACGACGTGGTGGCCGAGGAGGCCCGGCTGGAGGCGTCGATCGCCAGCCTGCGGCTGCAGATCGACGAGATGCTCGACGGCCGCCACGGGCTGGTGGAGTCCTCGTTCGAGGTGCTGGAGAGCTATCGCATGCTGGCCCACTCCTCGGGCTGGAACCGCTCCCTGGCCGAGGCCGTGCGCGACGGCCTGACGGCCGAGGCGGCGGTCGAGCGGGTGCGCTCGGAGCACCGCGCGCGGCTGGGCCAGGCGCGCGACCAGTATCTGCGCGAGCGGCTGCACGACCTGGAGGACCTCAACGACCGGCTGCTGCGCCACCTCTCGGGCGACGGGCAGACGGCGCGCGAGCTGCCGGTCGGGGCCATCCTGATCGCGCGGAACCTGGGGCCGGCGGACCTGCTGGAATACGACCGCAGCAAGCTGAAGGGCCTGTTGCTGGAGGAGGGCTCGGCGACCAGCCACGCCTCGATCGTCGCCCGGGCGCTGGACATTCCCTGTGTCGGACGGCTGCCGAACCTGCGCGACAAGGTCTCCGAGGGCGACCGGGTGATCGTCGACGGCGAGACCGGCGAGGCGTTCCTGCGTCCCCGCGCCGACGTCGTGAAGGCGCTGCAGAGCCGCATGGACGTGCGCGCCCAACGGCGGGCCGAGTTCGAGAAACTGCGCGACACCCCCGCGTTCACGCGCGACGGGGCCAAGATCACCCTGCTGATGAACGCCGGCCTGGCGGTCGATCTGGACACCCTGGCCGAGACCGGGGCGGAGGGCATCGGGCTCTTCCGCACCGAGTTCCAGTTCATGGTCGCCGAGGAGCTGCCGCGCTTCTCGGCCCAGACGCAGCTCTATGCGCGGGTGCTGGACGCGGCGGGCGACCGCACGGTGACCTTCCGCACCCTGGATCTCGGCGGCGACAAGGTGCTGCCCTATCTGGAGGCCGACCGCGAGGAGAACCCGGCGCTGGGCTGGCGGGCGGTGCGGATGGGGCTGGACCGGCCGGCGCTGCTGCGCCTGCAGCTGCGCGCGCTGATCGCCGCCAGCCGCGGGCGACCGCTCAGGATCATGTTCCCGCTGGTGGCCAGCGTCGACGAGTTCAGGAGCGCGCGCGCCCTGGTCGACCAGGAGGTGGCCTGGGCGGCGCGGCGCGGCCGGCCGCCGCCGTCGCGGCTGGACGTGGGGGCGATGATAGAGGCGCCCTCCCTGGTCTGGCACCTCGACGCGCTGCTGCCGATGACCGACTTCGTCTCCGTCGGCACCAACGACCTGACGCAGTATCTGTTCGCCGCCGACCGCGGGAACCCGCGGGTCTCGGACCGCTACGACACACTTTCGCCGCCGCTGCTGCGGGCGTTGCAGGCCATCCAGCAGGGGTGCGCCGACACCGGCACCCAGGTCTCGGTCTGCGGCGAGATGGCGGGGCGCCCGCTGGAGGCTTTCGCCCTGGTGGCTCTGGGTTTCGACCGCCTGTCGATGCCGCCTCAGGGGGTCGGGCCGGTCAAGCAGATGGTGCTCTCCTGCGATCGCGAGGCGGCCCGCCGCGGCGTCGCCGCATTGTTGCGTAGCAATGCCGGTTCGGTGCGCAACGAGATCGAAACCCTGGCGCGCAAACTCTATGTCGCCATCTAGTGCGCCACGGGGTCGCGGGGCTGGGTTAGAGCATTGAATTCCGAGGAGTCCATTGGTACCCCGCAAGGATCGGTTAACCATGTTCTCTTCACATGGTCGGGGGTGGTCGTGGTTCCGATTCCGGGACCGGGGCCGCACATCAGGGGCGACGGCGCAAATGCCGCTGGATACGGGTCACCTGTCGCAGGCCAAGCTCGCCGAGGGCGCGGCCAACCACGACTTCCTTGAAGCCTTCGCCCCCACCGTCGACCAGGGCGCGCACGTCGGCGAGGCGCTGAGGGCGGCGCGCGAATATCACGGCGTCTCGCTCGAGCGGCTGGCCGAGATCACCAAGGTCCGCGCGCCCTACCTGGCCGCCATCGAGGAGATGCGGCTCGCCGACTTGCCGTCGCGGCCGTTCGTGGCCGGCTACATCCGCGCCTACGCCCGCGCGCTCGGCCTGGACGGCGACCTGGCCGCCGCGCGCTTCAACGCCGCCGGCCCGGTCGGCGAGGCGCGGCTGCCCAATCCGCTGGGGGTCGAGGCGGGGTCCGACAACCGGGTGGGCCTGGTGTTCACCATCGGCCTCGTCCTGATCGGCGCCATCGTGCTGTGGAACGTGGTCCAGCGCCTGCTGCCCGACGCGCCGACGCAGGCGCAGATCCAGAAGGACGCCGTCGAGCAGGCCGCCCTGAAGGCGCCGAGCTCCACCGCCGGGCCGGGCGGGGCGGTCGTCAGCCTCGGGCCGCCGCTGCCGGCGCCGGTGGAATCGACCATCCCGCCGGCCTACGAGACCCCGGGCCTGGCCGCCGCCACCGCCGCGGCGCTGCCGGGCGACACGGTCACCGCCCTGCCGGATGTCCGCCCGCCCGCACCCCCGGTTCCCCCGCCGGCGCCGCCGGAAGGGCCGTTCGCGCCGAACGGCCAGGTGTTCGGCGCCGCGCCGGAAGCCTCCGTGGTGACCCTGCAGGCCCGGCGGCCGACGTCGATCATCGTGCGCCGGTCCGACGCGCAGGTGGTGTTCGCCCGCCAGTTGGCCGAGGGCGAAGCCTACCGCGTGCCGGCGGTCGCCGGGCTGGTCGTGGACTGCCCGATGCCCGACGCCATCGACGTCTATGTCGGCGGCCAGGGCAAGAGCATCCTGCCCGCCGGCGTGACGCCGGTCGGCAAGCTGGTCGGGTCCTGATTTCCCCACGCCGCCAAGGGAGCCAGCGTCAGCCCTCCCCGGTAGGCGGACGTCGCCTGCCTATTGATGAGCCCGCGAAGCGGGCGTCTCGAAGGACGCATTGGCTCGGCGCGTCTGAGCGCCTATTTTCCAGCCCATGACCACCGACCCCACCCATCACCGTCCGTGGCGGCGGATCGACCGCCGTGTGTCACGCAAGATTCGCGTGGGGAACGTCGAGGTGGGCGGGGACGCGCCGATCACCGTGCAGTCGATGACCAACACGCTCACCGCCGACGCGGCGGCGACCATCGACCAGGTTCGCCAATTGGAGGAGGCGGGGGCCGATATCGTGCGGGTGTCCTGCCCGGACGAGGACTCCACGGCGGCGTTCCGTGAGATCGCCAAGGCTTCGCGCGTGCCGCTCGTGGCCGACATCCACTTTCACTACAAGCGCGGCGTCGAGGCGGCCGTGGCCGGCGCGGCGTGCCTGCGGATCAACCCCGGCAACATCGGCTCGCCGGCGCGGGTGAAGGAGGTCATCCAGGCCGCCCGCGACCACGGCTGCTCGATGCGGATCGGGGTCAACGCCGGCTCGCTGGAGCGCGACCTCTTGGAGCAGTACGGCGAGCCCTGCCCGGAGGCGATGGTGGAGAGCGCCCTGCGCCACGCCCGCATCCTGCAGGACCACGACTTCCACGAGTTCAAGATCAGCGTGAAAGCCTCCGACATTTTCATGACGGTGGCCGCCTACCAGCAGCTGGCGGAGGCGATCGACTGCCCGCTGCACCTGGGCATCACCGAGGCGGGAGCCACGCGCACCGGCACGGTGAAGAGCTCCATCGGCATGGGCGCGCTGCTCTGGGCCGGGATCGGCGACACCATCCGCGTGTCGCTGGCCGCCGATCCGGTGGAGGAGGTGAAGGTCGGCTTCGACATGCTGAAGTCGCTGGGCCTGCGCCACCGGGGGGTGAACATCATCGCCTGCCCCTCCTGCGCGCGGCAGGGGTTCAATGTGATCGAGACCGTCGAGACGCTGGAGCAGCGGCTGGCGCACATTTCCACGCCCATGAGCCTTTCGATCATCGGCTGCGTGGTGAACGGGCCGGGGGAGGCGCTGATGACCGACATCGGTTTCACCGGCGGCGGCAAGGGCGCGGGGATGGTCTACATGGCCGGCAAGCCCGACCATAAGATGGACAACGCCCGGATGGTCGACCACATCGTCGGCCTGGTGGAGGCCAGGGCTGCCGAGCTGGAGGCCGCCCGGACCGCCGAGCTCGCGCCGGCGGCCGAATAACGCGCTGCGGCCCCTCGCCGAACCGCTGGTCCGCCGCCGGAAGGCGCGTCGCCGGCCGATAGCCTTAATCGACCGGTCACCAGTCGCAAGTCATTGTCCGACAAGGGAGTTGTGCAATGGCGACGCAGACGGTCGGCGACAACCGCCGCGCGGTTGTGAGGGTGCTGGCCCACGAGGTCATGCGGGGCCTCAGGGACCTCGCCTTGCTCTACGAGGGCGATCTGATCCGCGCCCTGGTCTTCACCGCGATCAGTTCGTCGAACACCTTGCACCTGCACGAGGCGGATACGCGCTACGCCTCCATCTACGACCTGCCGCCGGACCGCGAGCGGCGGCCGGTGACGATGGAGGATCTCGTCGATAGCCTGCTGATGCCCCGCGAGATCGTCGAGCGCTATGTGGCGATCCTCTGCGCCGAGGGGGTCTGCGAGTCGACGCCCTCGGGCTACGTCGTGCCGACGGCGGTGTTCACGCGGCCGGAGATGCTGGACGGGCTGAACGAGTTCTACACCGGCACGGTCCGGCTGGTGACCGCGTTGCAGAACGCGGGATTCCGCGTCGGTGACGCAAGGTGACGCCAGCGTCACTCTTGCACGGCGCCGGTTTGGCTGCTTAGGTCCGCCCCGCCCTAGAGGGAGGAACCCATGTCGGCAGACGGAAACTGGAAAATCACCATCAACACGCCGATGGGCGCGCAGGAGGTGAATGCGTCGATCACCACCAGCGGCGACACCTTCACCGGCAAGACCTCCGGCCGCATGGGCGACCAGGAGATCAGCGGCAAGGTGGACGGCGACAAGCTGACCTGGTCGAGCGCGATCACCCAGCCGATGCCGATGACCCTGGAGTTCGAGGCCACCGTCTCGGGCGACAACATGACCGGCAACGTCAAGCTCGGCGCCTTCGGCAACGCCGGCCTGACCGGCGTGCGCGTCTAGCACAAGTTTCGCCACCTCCCTTCGCGGAGGCGGCTGGTTGCGATAGAGCGGTCGATCCCTCGCGGATCGGCCGCTTTCGTTTTCGGAGTCCCCCTTGCGTCTGCCCCAGGCCCGCCTCGACCAGGTGCTCGACCGCTTCCGCGAGATCGAGGC
Organism: Caulobacteraceae bacterium; assembly: GCA_020852035.1. Lineage (GTDB taxonomy): Bacteria > Pseudomonadota > Alphaproteobacteria > Caulobacterales > Caulobacteraceae > Phenylobacterium. The sequence goes on along the minus strand of JADZBR010000250.1, from coordinate 13,915 downwards.
GCGCATGGGCGCGGCCACCGACGGGGCCGAGATCGTCCGGCTCGCCAAGGAGCATGCCGAGCTGAAGCCGGTGGCCGAGGCGGTGGAGGCGGTGGCCCGCGCCCGCGCCGAGCGCCCCGAGCTGGAGGAGATGGCGGCCAGCGGCGAGGCCGAGATGAGCGAACTGGCGCGCGACGAGCTGGAGCAGCTGGAGGCGCGGCTGCCGGAGCTGGAGCACAAGGTCGCCCTCTTGCTGGCGCCCAAGGACAAGGACGAGAACGCCTCGGCCATCCTGGAAGTGCGGGCCGGCACCGGCGGCGACGAGGCGGCCCTCTTCGCGGGCGATCTCTTTCGCATGTACCAGCGCTATGCCTCGGGCCGCGGCTGGCGGGTGGAGGTGGACTCCATCTCCGAGGGGGACGCCGGCGGGTTCAAGGAGATCATCGCCTCGATCAGTGGCGACGGCGTGTTCGGCCGGCTGAAGTTCGAGAGCGGCGTGCACCGGGTGCAGCGGGTGCCGGAAACCGAGGCGCAGGGACGCATCCACACCTCGGCGGCGACGGTGGCGGTGCTGCCGGAGCCGGAGGATGTCGATATCGAGATCAAGGACGCCGACATCCGCATCGACACCTATCGCTCGTCCGGCGCCGGCGGTCAGCACGTCAACAAGACGGATTCGGCGGTGCGGATCACCCACCTGCCGACCGGGATCGTGGTCACTTCCTCGGAGAAGTCGCAGCACCAGAACCGGGCGCGGGCGATGAAGGAGCTGCAGGTACGGCTCTACGACCAGCAGCGCGAGGCGTTGGACTCGGCGCGCGCCGAGAGCCGCAAGAGTCAGGTCGGCTCGGGCGACCGCTCCGAGCGCATCCGCACCTACAATTTCCCGCAGGGGCGGGTGACCGACCACCGGATCAACCTGACGCTCTATAACCTCGCCAAGGTGATCGAGGGCGAGGCGCTGGACGATGTGATCGACCCGCTGATCGCCGAGGACCAGGCCGCGCGGCTGGCGGCGCTGGAGGACGAGCTGGGCTGAGCCGCCCAATCCTCCCCCGCTTGCGGGGAGGATTTAGAGCGCCTTCTCCATGACGACGAAGTGCAGGTCGTCGCGGTTGGGGATGCCGAAGCGCTCGTCGCCGTAGGGGAAGGGCTCGGTCGCGCCGGTCAGGGCGTAGCCGCGGCGCCGGTACCAGGCGATCAGGCTCTCGCGCAGCCAGATGACGGTCATGCGGATGCACCCGGCGCCGCGCTCGGCGGCCCAGGCTTCGGCGGCGGCCAGCAGGGCGCGGCCGAGCTGGCGGGCCTGCAGCCGCGGGTCGATGGTCAGCATACCGAGATACCAGGCCCCGTCTTCCAGCGGCTGCAGCCAGACGCAGCCGAGCAGCGGGCCGGCGGCGTCGTCGCGGAATGTGAGGAGCACGGCGCCGGGCGCGGCGAGGTCCTCGCGCAAGGCCGCCGCGTCGGTGCGCTGACCGCCCAGCATGTCCGCCTCGCTGGCCCAGCCGGCGCGCGAGGCGTCCCCGCGATAGGCGCGGTTCACGAAGGCGGCGATCGCCTCGATCTCGTGGTCCTGGGCGGGGGCGAGCAGCATGGGCGGTTCCTGGCGGGGCCTGGTGCATATCACCGATAGACGAAGGCGCATGGCCGAACCTGGCCGGGAGCCGCCGGTCGAGGGGCGCCCCGCAGGCGCCGTTCCGCTTGCCGCCGGCGCCGGCTTGCGGCAACGAGACGGCATGTCCGGACATGTCGCCGCGCTCTGTCGCCACCCTGTGAAGGGCTTCACGCCCGAGCCCCTGACCCACGCCGACCTCACCGCCGGCGGGCCGTTTCCCTGCGACCGGCTGTATGTGGTCGAGAACGGGCCGAGCGGGTTCGACCCGGCCGCGCCGGCCTATATCCCCAAGCAGAGGTTCGCGGTGCTGATGGCCATCGCCGAGGTGGCCCGCGCCCGGACGCGCTACGACGAGGCGAGCGGCGTGCTGCACGCGGCCGCCGAAGGGCACGGGGAGATATCGGTCGACCTGCGGGACGAGGCGGGCCGGGCGCGGTTCGCCGCATGGCTGGGCCCGATCCTCGGCGACGAGGCGCGGGGCGAGCTGAAGGTGCTGGCGGCCCCCGAGACCTGGCGGTTCATGGACCACCCGCTGGGCGCGGTGTCGATCATCAACCTGGCCAGCGTGCGCGAGCTTTCCGAGCGGATGGGGATGGAGCTCGACCCGCTGCGGTTCCGCGCCAACATCTATGTCGAGGGCTGGCCGCCCTGGGTCGAGAACGGCTGGGAAGGGCGCGAGCTGATGGTCGGCTGGGCCAAGGCCAGGGTCTTCAAGCCCATCGAGCGCTGCGCCGCCACCCACGTGAACCCGACCACCGCCGAGCGGGACGCCGACGTGGTGAAGGCCATGTTCGACAACTATGGCCACCTGCTGTGCGGGATCTACGTTCACGTCATGTCTTCCGGCCGGGTGGGCCTGGGCGACGCCTGCACCATGCCGGCGGACCTTTCGGCGCCGGCGGCTGTTGAAACCGCATGAGCGAAGCGGCCCCTCAGACCCTGGTGAAGGCCTGGACCTCCGCGCGCCGACGGCTGGAGGAGGCGCGGATCGAGAGCCCGGTGATCGACGCGCGCCTCTTGCTGGAGGCGGCGGCGGGGGTGAGCCGCACCGACATCGTCACCGATCCCTACCGCGAGATCGCCCCCGACCAGGCCGCGACGCTGGACGACTATCTGGCCCGCCGCATCGCGCGCGAGCCGGTGAGCCACATCCTGGGGCGCAAGGGCTTCTGGAAGATCCTCCTGAACGTGAACCGCGACGTGCTGACGCCGCGGCCGGACTCCGAGGTGATCGTCGACCTGGTGCTGAAAAGCATCCCGGAGGGCCGCACGTTCGACATCCTCGACCTCGGCGTGGGGTCGGGCGCGATCATCCTGGCGATCCTGGCCGAGCGGCCGGCGGCGCGGGGGGTGGGCATCGAACTGTCGCCCGAGGCGCTGGCGGTGGCGCGGGAGAACGCGGCCAACCTGGGGCTCGACGGCCGCATCGCCCTGCTGCGCGGCGACTGGACCTCGGGGCTCGCCGACGAGAGCTTCGACGTGGTGGTGGCCAATCCGCCCTATATCCGCTCGGCCGAGATCGAGACGCTGGAGCCGGAGGTGAAGGACTATGAGCCGCGCCTGGCGCTGGACGGCGGGGCGGACGGGCTGGACGCCTACCGCGTGCTGGTGGACCAGATTCTGCGGGTGCTGAGGCCCGGCGGCGTCTTCCATGTCGAGATCGGCCACGACCAGTCGGCGGACGTCGAGGCGCTCTTCAAGGCGGCCGGCGCGTTGATGGTCGAAACGACCCGCGACCTGGCCGACAAGGACCGCGTGGTCAGCGGCGTCAAAAAGGCCCTTGGAAATTAGCCGCTGAATCGCTAAGTCTTTGGCGTCTCCACCGACATCGCCGGGTTTCAAGGTCAATCGCCAGGGGGCGTGAAACCGGTTCGGCAGGCGCGGCGTTTGGTTCGATGAGAACCCAGGTCGCGGCCGCAAAATGCTCGGTCGGGCGACGGGGAACACTAGCTGCTCCAGGATGGATTTCGGGCGAGGCGCCCGGACTCGATTTAGGCCTCAACCAGGCCGATGCGCCCTTAAAAGGCGGGCGCCGGCCAAGATGGCGACACATGAGAGATTTCAAGGGTATGAAGCGTCAGCGCGGGCGCAACAGGGGCGGCGGCGGCAAGCCGCAGCAGAACGCCAACCGCGCGTTTGAATCCAACGGGCCGGAGGGCATCAAGGTCCGCGGCGCGGCTCAGCACGTGTTCGAGCGCTACCAGCAGCTGGCCAGGGATGCGACGTCGTCCGGCGACCGGGTGCTGGCGGAGAACTATCTGCAGCACGCCGAGCACTATTTCCGCGTGGTGCGCGCGGTGCAGCCGCAGAAGCCGGCCTCCGAGATCATCGGGCGCGACAACTTCGCCTCCGGCTTCGACATCGACTTTGAGGACGAGAGCGGCGCCCAGGCCGCGGCGGTCGAGTCGCCCGAGGGCGGCGCCGAGGCAAACGGCGAGGATGGTCAGCCGCAGGAAGCGCGCGAGGGCCGCCGTGACCGCGAGGATCGCTTCCGCGACCGTGACGATCGCCAGCGTGACCGCGACGATCGCCAACGCGACGAGCGTCCGCGTGATCGCGACCGGTTCCGTGACCGCGACGACCGCCCGCGCGACCGCGACCGCGACCGCTGGCGCGACCGGCCCGAGCGCGACCCGCTGGCCGTGGTCGAGCCCGAGGCGTCCCCGCTGGTGAACGCCGAGGCCGAGGCCGGCTCGCCGATCCTGCGCGGCGAGGACGGCGCCGAGAGCCACGCGCCCGCCTTCCTGCAAGGCGCGGCCCCGGCCGAGGAGCCCCGCACGCCCAAGCCCCGCCGCCGCCGCGCCCCGCGCAGCTTCGAGGGCGGCGAAGGCGAAGCCGCGCCGAGCAACGAGACGGAAGAGGCCTGATCGCGTCGTCCGGTTCATCGAGCGGAGCGTAAGCGTTCCGTCGAGGCCGGGGATTGTTTCTGCCTCCCCTCGTGGGGAGGGGGCGCGCTTGGCACGATGATCCTTCTCCCCTTGCGGGAGAAGGTGGCCCGCGCAGCGGGTCGGATGAGGGGTCGAAGACTATCGACACCTCGAAGCCGGGTCGGCTTGGTGGGCGCCGAGCTGTCTGGGAGACCCCTCATCCGGCGCTTCGCGCCACCTTCTCCCGCAAGGGGAGAAGGATTCGTGGGGTGACTTCGTCATGCGCGATAGCTTCCCGTGCCAGGTCGGGAGCTAAACGCTCATAGCCGCCCGCAACCCCGGCCCGTCCACCTCACCGGTCGCCAGCTTGATCAGCATCAGCGCCGAGAGCTGCGCCCGCTCGGCGAAGCTTTCGGGCCAGGCGTGTTCGTTCTCCGAATGGATGTCGCCGCCGCGCACCCCCAGGGTGTCGACGTTCGGCAGGCCGGCGGCGAAGAGGTTGTTGCCCTCGCAGACCCCGCCGGAGGGCGTCCACGTGATCTCCTGGCCGAGCGCCGCGCCGCAGGCCTTGACGGCGGCGAAGAGCTGCTGCTGGGCGGCGTTGAACGGCTTGGCCGCGCGGGTGAAGCCGCCGTGCAGCTCGAAGGCCAGCCCATCGCCCGCCGAGGCCGCCATCGCCGCCTCGATCTGGGCCTTGGCCCAGGCCCCGGCGTCGGCGTCCGGGAAGCGGATGTTGAAGCGCACGATGGCGATGTCCGGCACCACGTTCAGCGCCGAGCCGCCGTCGATCCGCGCGACGTTGAGGGTGACGCCCTCGCGCTGGTTGTTGGCGTCCGCCAGCCGGCTCGCCACCCGCGCGGCGGCGGCGATCGCGTTGCGGCCGGAAGCGAAGTCGCGGCCGGCGTGGGCCGAGCGGCCGCGCACCACGATGTGGAAGTTGCCCGAGCCCTTGCGCGCCGCCGCCAGCGCGCCTGCGCCCATCGCCGGCTCGTAGGTGAGGCCGACGTGCGCCTTGGCCCCGAGCTCGGCGAGCAGCGGACCGGAGGAGAGGGAGCCGATCTCCTCGTCCGGCGAGAGGAGCACGGTGTAGCCGAGACCGGCGGCGGCCGGGTGGCGCTCGAAAGCCTCCAGCGCGCCGAGCATGGCCGAGATGCCGCCCTTCATGTCGGCGATGCCGGGGCCGTTCAGGGCGCCGTCGGCGCGGGGCTTCACCTCGCGAAAGCCGCTCTCGGCGGGGAAGACGGTGTCGTAGTGGCCGGTCAGCGCCACCTGCACCGGCGCCTGCGGGCGCACGGTCAGGCGCATGGCGTTGGTGTGCTTCTGGGCGCGGGTGGAGCCGTCGGCGGCCACTTCGAGACTGTCGGCCAGCGGCAGGCTCTCGACCGCGCCCGGCAGGGCGGCGAGGGGGGCTTCCAGCGCGGCGCGCATGGCCTCGAGGCCCGGCAGGTTGCGACTGCCGGAGCCGATGGCGCACCAGCCTGTGGCGCGCTCGATCAGTTCTGGGCCGCGCTCGGCGAGCGCATCGAGGACGGGGTGGTCATTTGCGGCGATGTGCATGCTGGCCTTCAAGAGACGGAAGCTAAGGCTGAACGCCCCAACGAGCATAGAGGGGCCGCACCTTGCGATCGATCCTGTCCGCTTTTTCGATATCGTCCTGCCCGTTGGCGTCGCCGGCTTTCAGTCGCAGGACGCCGCGCATGAACAGCGGGCCAGCTTGTTGGGGGCTAAGCGTCAGCGCCGCATTGTAGTCGCGCAGGGCGGCCGACATGTCGCCTCTGCGGAAGAGCGTGAATCCGCGACGGTCCAGGGCGTCGATGTCCGGACGAAGTTCGACCGCCTTGTCGCAAAGTTCGAGGGCGCGCTGGAGATCGGTGTTGGCGACCGCCCTGGCCCAGCAGGCGTTCGACCAGCTATTCGGATGGTCGGGCGCCAACTCCAAGGTGCGGTCATGGTCGGCGATGGCGCGTTGATAGTCGCCGAGCTCCATCCTCGCGAAGCCCCGCATCGTGATCGCGAGGGCGAACTGCGGCTGTCGGTCGATGGCATTGTCGAATTCGACGATCGCGCGGGCGTAGCGCCCCTGTTCGCCGAGTTTCATGCCCCTCCTAAATGCTTCGGCCTGCGCCCACCCAGTCGGGACCAGTCGCGGATCGCCCTTCGGCAGGTTCGAGGGCGGGGTGGCGGCCGAGACCGCTGTCGCGAGGCCGAGGAAGATCGGTAGCCAGGAGAGCCGTCGGGTGTCGAGCACGCCCAAGCTGTATCCGCTTGGCGCCTCGCCAGCAACGCTCGCCAAAGGTTGGCGACTAGGGCATGCAGGATCGAACTTCCAAGGAAGGAGCCCGCCATGCCCCACGACCGCCTGAGCGTGCTGACCGCCCTGATCGACCAGGGCGTCGTGCCGGTGTTCAACCATCCGGACATCGAGGTCTGCGAGCAGGTGGTGCGCGCCTGCGCGGCGGCCGGGGCCAGGGCCTTCGAGTTCACCAACCGGGGCGATTTCGCCGCCGACGTCTTCCTGCAGCTGTCGCGGCGGCTGGCGGGCAAGGACGTGATCCTGGGCGCGGGGTCGGTGGTCGATGCGCCGACGGCGGGGCTCTACATCGCGGCCGGGGCGCGGTTCGTGGTGGGGCCGGGGCTCAATGCGGACGTGGCCAAGGTCTGCAACCGGCGGAAGGTCGCCTATCTGCCGGGGTGCGCCAGCCCGACCGAGATCGGCATGGCCGAGGAGCTGGGCTGCGAGATCGTGAAGCTGTTCCCCGGCGAGGCGGCGGGCGGGCCGGCGTTCGTCAAGGCGGTGCTGGGGCCGATGCCGTGGACGAAGATCATGCCGACCGGCGGGGTGGAGCCGACCGAGGCTTCGCTCAAGGCCTGGTTCGACGCCGGAGTCGCGGCGGTGGGCATGGGCGGCGGGCTCGTGCCCGGCAAGCTGGTCGAGGCGAGGGACTGGGCGGGGCTGACGGCGCATGTCGCCGAGGCGATGGCGCTGGCGCGGCGCGTGCGGGGGCGCTGAGCCGCAAGGTTTGTGCGCGGGGCGACCCTGCCGGTCGCAACTGCGCAATGCAATCGCTGAGGGATCGGGTCTAGCCTCCCGCCAGGCTGGAGAAGGACGCCGATGAAGCTCGCCTCCCTGAAGAGCGGCCGCGACGGGCGGCTGGTGGTGGTCTCCGACGACCTGGCGCGTTGCCTGCTGGCGGCCGAGGTCGCGCCGACCTTGCAGGCGGCGCTGGACGATTGGGGACGGTGTGAGCCGCTGCTCCGGGAGCTGGCCGAGCGGCTGGTGACCCCGGGGGCGGGCGAGCCGTTCGACGCAGCGAAGGCCGCCGCGCCGCTGCCGCGGGCCTACCAGTGGGCGGATGGGTCGGCCTACGTCAATCACGTGGAGCTGGTCCGCAAGGCGCGCGGGGCGCAGATGCCGCAGAGCTTCTGGACCGACCCGCTGATGTACCAGGGCGGCTCGGACGGGTTCCTGGGGCCGCGCGATCCGATCCCGCTGGCCGACGAGGCCTGGGGCTGCGACCTCGAGGCCGAGGTGGCGGTGATCGTCGGCGACGTGCCGCAGGGCGCCAGCCGCGAGGCGGCGGCTGAGGCGATCCGGCTGGTGCTGCTGGTCAACGACGTGTCGCTGCGCAATCTCATTCCCGGCGAGTTGGACAAGGGGTTCGGCTTCTTCCAGTCCAAGCCGGCCTCGGCGCTGTCGCCGGTGGCGGTGACGCCGGACGCCCTGGGAGCCGCCTGGGACGGGGCGCGTTTGCATGGGGCGATGGAGACCTTCCTCAACGATGCGCCGCTCGGCCGGGCCGACGCGGGCGTGGACATGACCTTCGACTTCCCGAGCCTGATCGCCCATGCGGCGAAGACGCGGGCGCTGGCGGCCGGCACGGTGATCGGTTCGGGCACGGTCTCCAACCGCGGGCCGGACGGCGGGCCGGGCCGGCCGGTGAGCGAGGGCGGCCTGGGGTATTCGTGCCTGGCCGAGGTGCGGACGGTCGAGACCATCCTTTCCGGGGCGCCGAAGACTCCCTTCCTGCGCCGGGGCGACCGGGTGCGGATCGAGATGCGCGATGCCGCCGGCCGCTCGATCTTCGGCGCCATCGACCAGCAGGTGGCCGCGCCATGAGCGCCGACGGCGCCCTTTCGCCGCCGCCGGGCGTGGCGGCCGACTGGACCATCCCGCAGGGGTGGGACGCCTACACGCCCGAGGAACACCGCACCTGGGTGACGCTCTACGAGCGGCAGGCCAAGATCCTGCCCGGCCGCGCCTGCGACGCCTTCCTGAACGGCCTGAAGGCGCTCGATCTGCACGGCGAGGGCATCCCCGACATGCGGCGGCTCTCCGAGAAGCTCGGCAAGCTGACCGGCTGGCAGGTCGTGGCCGTGCCGGGGCTTGTGCCGGACGCGGTGTTCTTCGACCACCTGGCCAACCGGCGGTTCCCGGCGGGGCGTTTCATCAGGAAGCCCGACCAGCTCGACTACCTGGAAGAGCCGGACGTCTTCCACGACGTCTTCGGCCACGTGCCGATGCTGACCGACCCGGTGTTCGCCGACTACATGCAAGCCTACGGTCAGGGCGGCCTGCGGGCGCTGAACCTCGGGCGGCTGCACAACCTGGCGCGGCTCTATTGGTACACCGTCGAGTTCGGGCTGATGGAGACGGCAGAGGGCCTGCGCATCTATGGCGCGGGCATCGTCTCCTCGCGCACGGAATCGATCTTCGCCCTGGAGGACCCCTCGCCGAACCGGCTGGGCTTCGACATGGCGCGGGTGATGCGGACCGAGTACCGGATCGACGATTTCCAGCAGACCTATTTCGTCATTCCCTCCCTGCGCCACCTGCTGACCGTCACCGTCGAGACCGACTTCGGCCCCCTCTACGAATACCTCGCCGGCGCGCCGGACCTGGCCGTGGACGCGGTGCTGCCGGGCGACCGGGTGCTCACCCGCGGCGCCCAGACCTACGCGCAGGCGCGCGCCTAGCGGCCATGACCGACATCCGCATCCGACCCGCACGGCTGGACGAGCAGGGCCTGCTGGAGGAGTTGCAGCTTAGGGCCTCGCTGGTCTGGGAGGACACGCGCGAGGATCTGCTCGCCAATCCGGAGGTGGTCGAACTGCCGGCCCAGCAGATCGAGGACGGCTACGTCTTCGTCGCCGAGCGGGACGGGGTGGTGGCCGGCTTCGGCGTCCTGCTGCCCATCGATGGCCAGGAGCCGGGCCTCGACGGCCTCTTCGTCGAGCCCGAGGACTTCGGCGGCGGCGTCGGCCGCGCCCTGGTGGCCGAGGCGGTGCGGCGGACGCGGGCGATGGGCGCGCCGGGCCTGAAGGTGGTGGCCAATCTCAACGCCCGGGGCTTCTACGACGCCTGCGGCTTCGAGCCGCTGCGCGAGGTGCCGACGCGGTTCGCGCCGGCCCTGATCATGCGGCTGGCGGTCGAACCGGACGGCTGAACCTCCGCCCCAGGGGGTTGCCGCCGGGCGGCGGGCGCCCGAAGCTCGCGGCGGGAGGATCGGGGATGGCGCAGGAACTGGAGCCGGCGACGCCGCAGGCGGCGGGCCTTTCGTCCGAGGGGCTGGCCAGGGTCGACGCGGCGGTGCAGGCGCAGGTGGACGCCGGCGTCATCGCCGGGGCGGTGGTGCTGGTCGCCCGGCATGGGAAGGTGGCGCACACCGCGACCTTCGGGGTGAAGGACCTGGAGCGCCGCGAGCCGCCGGCGCTCGACACGATGTTCCGCATCTATTCGATGACCAAGCCGGTCACCGGCGTGGCGATGATGATCCTGCACGACGAGGGGCGCTGGTCGCCGGACGACCCGGTCGAGAAGCACCTGCCCGAATGGGCCGGGGTGAAGGTGTTCGACGGTCTGGACGCGGACGGGGCGGTGAAACTCGCCCAGCCGGACCATCCCCCCACCGTTCGCGAACTGCTCACCCACACCGTCGGCCTGGGCTACGGCGGCGATCCGGCCCAGCCGGTCGACAAGCTCTACCAGGCGGCGGACATCTGGCGCGCCGGCGGGCTGGAGGAGTTCTCCCGCCGGGTCGCCGGCCTGCCGCTCTATTTCCAGCCGGGGACGAAGTGGCTCTACGGCCTTGGCATGGACATCCAGGGCGCGCTGATCGAGCGGCTGACCGGCCAGAGCCTGCCGGACTTCATGCACGAGCGCATCTTCGCGCCGCTTGGCATGGCCGACACCGCCTTCCACCTCCCGCCGGAGAAGCGCCATCGCCTCGCGACGCTCTATCGGGCCAGCGAGAGCCGCGGGCTGGTTCCCATGACCCAGTCGATCCTGCCGTTGTTCGAGGCGCCGCCGAAGCTGGCCTCCGGCGGCGGGGGGCTGATCTCGACGGCGCCGGACTATGCCCGCTTCGCCCAGATGCTGCTCAACGGCGGCACGTTCGAGGGCCGCCGGATCGTCAGCGCGGAGGGGCTGAAGCTGATGATGTCCAACCACCTGCCGGACTGGATGCTGACCACCGGCTTCGGCATCGGCAAGCAGCAGATCCGGCCCGGCTTCGGCTACGGCTTCGACGGGGCGGTGTTCACCGACCCGGCCGCGGCGGGCGTGCCGGTGGGCGAGGGGACCTATCACTGGGACGGCGCGGCGGGCACCTGGTTCTGGGTCGATCCGGTGAACGACCTACTCTACGTCGGCCTGATCCAGCTGATGAGCCCGAACGGGCCGGCGTTGCAGAAGACGACGCAGACGCTGATGGCGGGCGCGATCGTCTAGGCGCGGTCTACGGCAGCGCCGCGACCCGTTGATAAGCCGGCCGGGCGGCCGGCGCCGCCAGCCAGGCGGGGCCGCCGTAGGAGGCGTGGACGGCGCGATCCCTCGGGTCAATCGGCGGTCGGCGACACGCTTCCGGGCCGCGGGCGCAGATATCGCGGCACGTGCCAGTTGGCCGTTTTCGCTCGTGCGAGAATACCGCGAGCTGCGCGAACCATCTTCCGAAGAAGAAGATAAAGCAGAGTGAGAAAGACCGGGATCAGAATCGGAAACAGGAACGCAAGTCCTATCGCAAGGAAGGAAAGAACATCCTCGGACAAGGATATAACCGGGCTGGACAGGCCGGCCGTGGTCGCCGTGCTTATCCCGCGTCCCGTTGCTTTCATGAGCGATATTGGTGTGGTCGTTATTCCGCTGGCGATGATCGCGACCAGAGGCGCGAGTGCGGGGTCGGCTTGCTGCATCGCCGCGTAACCAACCGCCGCCCCTATAAACGGTCGGATAAAGACGCCGACCGAGTCGATGGCGTTATCAATGACGGGGATCTTGTCCGCTACGAACTCTAGCACGGTAGCGCCGATGAGCGCCGTCAGCGCCATGTTCGACGACGCCCAGGCAAAGTCAGGTCCCAGGGAGATGCCGGAAAATCCAAACCGATCCGCCAGCGCGATCGCCAGCAGGGGAAGAAACACCCGGAAGCCGCTTGCCGCTGAAAGGCCGAGCGCAAGACAAATGCCGAGAAGTAAGTCCATGACCGGCCCCCAGGACGACGACCAGCCTACACGCAAGCCGGACGCCTTACACGCGGGGAGTCACGGCTCGCTCACCCTCGCTCCCCCCGTTTGCAGGCGCTCTCCTTGGCCGGCGCCGAACTGGCCACCAGCCGCCCCTCGCCGTCCGCGCCCGGCCGATCCGCTGTCGAGGCGGAGATCATCTTCGCCCCCTCATCCGGCGCTTCGCGCCACCTTTTCCGCCGGGGAGAAGGCACGCCCTATCGCCCTTCCCATGCCTTGGGGTGAGGTCAGGATCGCCGATCAGGCGGCGACGTGGACAACTTTCGGCCTGTTCCCGGTCATGTGCGCGATGGCGTCGAGGATGGCGGGCGCCAGATCGGCGATCTCGGCGCTGAGCGCCTTGGCTTCCTCCACGGCGAGGACGTGACGCTCCGGCGTCGCTTGCCCCTTGGTCGCGCGGAGCAGGTCGAACACCAGCAGCGGCTCGCCCTTGTCCGTCACCGCCGCCGTGGCGCGGCCATGCGCGAGGTAGGTGCGGGCCGTCTTGAACGGCTCCAGCCGCGTCAGCAGGTCGGGCAGGGTCCCGGCCGTCTTCGCCCACGGGCCGATGAGCGTGAACTGGCGCAGGCGCTCCAGCTTTCCGGCGACCATCGGCGGAAAGGCGGGCTTCAGCGCGGTGTACTCCCCGTGCGCCTGCGAGGCCTGGATCGCGAGGCCGGCGGCGTACTCGATTTCGGCGAACTGGCTCAGCACGGCGCTGCGCAGGTTGACGGCCTGCTGGCGGGCGCTCTGGAAGGCGGCCTTGGGGTCGGTCATGCGGACAGGCTAGCGCGGCGTGGTGAAAGGCCGGTTCACACGGGACGCTCCCATTCCACCCGTCATCGCCGGACTTGTTCCGGCGACCCATGAACGTCGGCTTTGCCGATGCGATCGCGGTGGACGCGGTGTGCATGGGCCCACGGAACAAGTCCGTGGGTGACGGGATGGGGCACAGAGAACAGGCGCGGCGGCCAGACCTGCGCTTAAAACCTCTTGGCGGCCAGCGTGCCGGACGGCCTGGGTTGGTCTCGGGCGCTTTGCGTCGGCGGAGCCGATGGCGCTGCGCGCCACCCTTGAGCAACCCAGGCCGTCCGGCGATGATCTCGGCATGAGGTTTGGGGAGCGACTTGGGTGTTACACGATCTGCTAGCCGGTATGACAAACCGGGATTGGATAAACATTGCTGCCGTAGTGGTGGGGCCACTCGCCGCAGTCTTGATCACACGATGGCTGGATATGCGGCGAGAGCGCGATGACCGACGCATGGAAGTATTCAAAACGCTAATGCGCACAAGGCGTACGCCAATAGCCGCTGATAACGTAGGTGCTCTAAATCTTATTGAATTAGAGTTTTATAACGACAAACCGATCATCGACGCGTGGAGAAATCTTTTCCAGCATTTTGGAGGGCAACACGCTCGCCGGCCAGAAGAGCAATTGAACGACCATATGAGCGACGATTAGCGTTTCAAACGCGAGGAGCGATTTACGGAACGACTTGCACAGGAGAGAGCGCGCCTACTTGCAAAATTGCTGCACGCAATGGGTCGGAAATTAGGTTTCCGAGTGGAGCAGCTGGAGATTTTTGAGGGCGGCTATTCACCTCAAGGCTGGAACGACGAACTTATCGAGCAACGGGCTGTTCGTCGCTACATTATCGATCTCGCTCTCGGGCGGCGCTCATGGCCTATCTCTGTACTTGATCCGGCGGCAAACAAGAAAGATTAGTCACCCCCGCTCCACAAACGAGTCGATCACCTTCTTCTCCCCCGCCTTTTCGAACGCCACGGTGAGCTTGTTCCCCTCGACGCCCGTCACCGCGCCGTAGCCGAACTTCAGGTGGAACACCCGGTCCCCCCGCTTGTACCCGCTCTCCTTGGCCGGCGCCGAGCTCGCCACCAGCCGGCCTTCGCCCTCCAGCACCGCCGTCCGCCCCGCGTGACCGCCGCCGTAGCCG